>NZ_JBKVXZ010000006.1:0-89522 GCF_046973065.1 Flintibacter sp.
AATTTCAGCACCGCCGTGAAAGGAGTTTGATCCATGCTGAACATCGGAGACGTCTTCTCCAATCTGGTGGGCCTGTTTCTGCTCATCGCCGTGGGATACGCCGCGGTAAAACTTCAGGTCCTCCCCGTCTCCTCCACCAAGCTGCTGAGCAATCTGCTCATGCAGATCACCCTGCCCGCCACCATTCTGGTCTCCCTGGTGCGGCCCTACGACGCCGCCTTTATCCGGGACGGGGTACTCATTGCGATACTTGGAACGGTGCTGTACCTTCTCTATGGCCTGCTGTCCCTGCCAGCCTGCCGCCTTTTCCATGTCGGTGAGGGACGCAGAGGCGCATGGATTTTCTCCGCTATGTTCAGCAACAATGGCTTTATGGGCTTTCCCGTAGCCCTTGCTCTCTTTCAGGAAGAGGGGTTGGCTCTGGCGGTATTCCTGGGTATTCCCTTTAATCTGCTGGCCTACACACTGGGCGCCAAGCTCATGTGCATGGACCACGAGGCAGAGGACTCCAGCCCACCGCCCTCCTGGCGCTCCATCCTGCTGACCAGCGTCAATGGTGCCATCCTGCTGGGGCTGGTAATGTACGTGGCGCAAATTCCCATTCCCGACGTGCTGTCCACTCCTCTCACCCATCTCTCTAATATTACCACTCCCCTGTCCATGCTGGTTATCGGTATGAATCTGACCGAGGGACGGGTGGGCGATCTGCTGCGGGATCGGGACGTCTTTTCCGTCTCCTTTCTGCGCCTCGTCTTTTTCCCGGTCCTTACCTGGGCCATTTTGCGGCTGCTGCCCATCTCCAATCCTCTGGTAGTGGGGGTGACTCTGATCATTATGGCCATGCCTTCCCCGGCCATCAGCGCCATTCTGGCGGAGAGCTATCACTCGGACAAGGAGTTCGCCTCCCGGTCGGTATTTCTCTCCAGCCTGCTGTGTCTTATTTCTATCCCGCTGATCTCTCTGCTTTTGTAACAGAGCCGAAAAAAGAAAAAAACGGGCCTTCGCCCGCTTCCATACGATGATAAAAAAGAAATGACCCTTGACTGCTTGTTTCGTAATCCAATGCAGTCAAGGGTCATTTCTGGTGGTTCTTGTTATCTAACATCATATGGTTACCTCACTTTCTATTGATTCGCATCTACCACACGTTCCGTTTACAGGATATCGATTTCTGCCATTCAACTTTTGTTGCCGCGCGTTCACTTCGCCGTGCATCCTCGCTTATGAGGTTCTGTGCTGTTGTGCGATCTCATGCTTCCTGCAACATCCTGTGGCATTTGCGTGACCAGATATACACTGCATCCTACCAGCTGATCTTGTACGGGGTTCAGAGCTTACCATTGGTTTACGCAGGTCCTGTTCGATTTCCCTGGCATTTTTGCTACCCATTGAATTCTTCTCTGCGTTCAGGATCTTGATTTCTCTTCAGCTTACCAAACTCTCATGAGTTTTTCCTGGTCCGCCGGGTACTGACAAGGTTTACCGAATTTTACTTGCTGATCTGGAATTCTTAAGATACAAACTTGCCTTGGATCTTTAAGGTGCCTTTGTTTTCCTTCGGGTCGATCTGTATTCCGATACAGGTTTGACAGCGTATGTTTTTGATTTACCAGGGATTTGATATATCTCAACTTTCTGCTGTCGGATCAGGTGTATCTGGTATCTAGGTTTGCTACCACATTGGTATCACCCTTTCTGGTTATAATATAGCACCCGCTCTATAATTTGTCAACGGTTTTTGGAGGAAATTACAATTCATTTTGCAAGTTTTTTGAAAATCACTTGCAAAAAGGGCGTGCCGCTGGGCACGCCCTTTTTTAGATCCGTTCCGGCGGCGCATCGCCCGCCAGATCCATCAGATATTCGTAGTACGGTTTCAGGAAACAGAAGCCCTGTGCCACCTGCTGGACCAGCTCAGGCTGGAACAGCAGGCCCTCACAATTTTCATCCCGGGTCAGGGAGATACTCTTGCGGTTGTACCAGGGGTACAGCAGAGGTCCCGGGTCCCCCTTGGGCCGCTTGTACTGCTCCCCTTCCAGCGCAAAGCCGGAGCCCTCCAGCTTCCTAGCCAGCTTCTCCAGAGGCTTGGGGTCCCGGTCAATGCGGGCACGGAGCTTGGCCATGGTGACAGGGGTGGGGTCGTAGCAGCCCATGCCGAAGCTGTAATACTCCGGAGCGATCTCAAAATAGAACGCCGGCAGACTGACCCACCGCTCCTTGGGACGGCGCAGGGTAAACCACAGGTGATCCTTATAAGGTCCCCGGCCGTGGAGCCGCCGGGCATCCCGGTAGATCCGGGAGACATGGAGGTTGAGTCCCAGCTCCGGGGATTTCTCCTCCATGACCTGCTGGACCTCCTCCCCCAGTTGGCGCAGGGGCTCAGCCACGTAGGTCAGATACTCCTGCTTGTGCTCCAAAAACCAGCTGCGTTCGTTATTGAAGCGGATTCCCCACAGGAAATCCACTGCTTGCTGTGAAAAACCTTGAAACATGTTGTGCTCCTTCAGGATGCCTGACTGCTGGCCCCTCCTGCCGACTGATCCGACGTACTGCTGGACGAGGAAGCCCCGGAATCCGTGCCCTGGCTGCCGGAATCGATGGGCTGTTCCGGTTCGGGCTGAGGCTCCGGTTCAGGCTGAGGTTCGGGCTGGGGCTGCGGCGGCACGCCGTTGACCCAGGTGGAGGGATCGCCGTCGGCGGGGTTGTACAAAATGGTCTTGGGACGCATTTTGTAGGTGCTGGAGGTCATCTGCTGCTTCTCCACCAGATTGCCGTTTTTGTCGTAGATATAGCGGTAGGTACTGGCACTGATACCGGTATAAGGATTCTGCTTGCTGTCCACCTTGGTGGTTCCGCGGGGGATAGACTCATCCGCCTTATACTGGGTGGTGGGAGAGACCCTGTCATAGGTGGTGCTCTTGGGCACGGCATAATAACCGGTCTCGTTGGTGCCGTAGATCTCCACGGTGAGCTTGCGCTTGCCGCCCTGGTCGTAGCTACGGGTGACGATCTTCACGGGATAGTTGGTGTTGTTTTTAAAGCGGAAATCCGTCAGACCATAGTATACCGTGGCGTCCATGCCCTCATCCACATAACCGGTGTTATACATGTGGGCCTTGCGCTCCACCACCTCCAGCGTGGTGTGCAGGACGGCGTAGTAGATGGTAGAGGAGGTCTGGCAGATACCGCCGCCCACCTCGTCCACCGAGGCGCCGCCGGAGTACACCGGCGCGGACAGATAGCCCTTGGAGGCAGTGCGGCTGCCGGTGGTGTTGTTGTAGGAGAAGATCTCTCCGGGCATAAGGACCACGCCGTTGCAGGCCTGGGCCGAGAGCTTAACGTTGTGCTTGCGGTTGGAAGAGCCGCTGACCGTTGTGGTACCGCTGCCCAGCAGATCCCGGAACAGCTTGGCCTGAAGGCTCTCCTTGGTCTCATTGGGCTGGGTCAGGGTGAGAGGGATGGAGACAGTCTCGCCCTCGGCCGCCGACTGATAGGCCGCCTTGGCCTGCTCCACGTCAAAGTCTACACCTACCACATGGTCCGTGGCCTGATAGGTCTCGGGGTCCACGGTGGCATCCACAGGCTCGGTATGCAGTTCTTCATACATGGCCTCAAAATCAGGCTCCCGGGGGCTCTCCTCGTGGGCGGTAAGGGTCACCGTCTCCGCCTGTACCGCTTCGCCCCGCAGCTGCTGGCTGATCTCGTCGGTCAGAGCCTGTTTGACCTGCTGCTCCGACTGCTCCCGGTCAATGGCCACACCGGTAACGCCCTTGGTGATCTTCAGGGCATCGCCCTCCACCACATAGGCGGCCTCGGTGATGCCGCCGCCGGCCAGCTGATCGGCCTCGTCCAGCAGCGCATTCAGCTCCTCTTTTCCGCTCTCGCTCCAGTCCAGCACCAGATCCACGTCCTGCTTCATTCCCATCAGGCTGCTCAGATAGGCACCGCCCTGAAGCAGGAAGTTACTCCGGCCGGCTTCCCACGCCTGCCGGACGCAGTCATCCGCCTCCAGGCTGAGGGCACTGCCGCTGATGCTGCCGCTCCAGGTGCCGTACTCCACCGGCAGGGTGACGCTCTTGGCCTGGGTCATGCTCTGCTCCAGGGTGGACTTTGCCTGCTCCTGGGTCATGCCGCCCACGGACACGCCGCCCACATGGACGCCCTTCATGATAGTCTGGGAGCCGCCCACCCAGGCACACAGGCCCACATAGGCGCCGACCACCACAACCGCTGCCGCTCCGATTCCGATGAGCAATTTCTTTTTCTTTGGGTTCATAGGGCCCTTGGCCCCATTGTTTTGGACCCGACTACCTTCCATATGACGTTACCTCCGCGCATCGGCCCGCGGCCGATACGTTTTTCTGTTTATTTCTCCACACAGATTCAGAATTTTATGGATATTTCTCCCTGATCCTGCGTGTTTCTGGAGATCATGACCCATTATAGCACCCCTGTTTTCCCCTTACAATTACAGAACAGTTACAACTGTCTTTCCCAAATTTCCCCTTTGAAGCAAAATATTTGGACCGCCCTTTACTTTTTTGCGCCCTTGGGGTATCATGTTTTTTACCCAGGTACTCCTGTCTGTTTTCAGGATCTGCATCCATTGTATGCGCCTTTAATCAATTTTAAGAAAATCTCAATTCGTTTTTGACACATCTCTGCTACAATATCCTTGTTAAGTCGGCCGCCCTGCGGCCTGCTATCGGAGGGAAAAGCCATTATGTCAAACTATCAATATCAGAGGGGAAACCGAAACAACGGCGATCTGACCTATTGGATCCTCGCCGTGGTATTTCTGGTCTGTATGCCGCCCATCGGCTTTTTTATGATCGTTCTGAAACTGCTGGGCGGAAAAAAGCGCACTGGACGCAGCGCAACCACCTATGCCCGCCGTCCCGATGCCGCGCCGGTGGGAGCCAGAACTACCTCCCCCCAGCCCGCTGCTGAGCTCACCGCCGAAGGCCGCAACGCCCAGCTGGCCGCGCTGGAGCGCAAGGGCCGCACGATGACCATTGTGGGCGCCGTACTTACCGCGGTTTTCCTCTTTGTCTCCCTCTCCAGCGTCAGCAACGCCTTTTATTGGCTGCTCCACGGAGATGTCGTGTGGTTTTTGGAAGACATGATGAACCTGCTGCCCATCTTCTGCTTCCTGGGCGGCGGCGCCGGATGCCTGTTTGTGGGGCTTCGCCGACAGAAGAAGGTACGCCGCTTCCGCCAGTATCTGGCCATGATTGGACGGCGCACCAGCATCTCCCTGGCCTCCCTGGCCTCCGCTACCGGCACCTCCCCCGCCAAAGTGAAGGATGACCTGGAAGACATGTTGGAGGAGAACCTGTTCCCCAACGGCTACCTGGATCTGGGCAGCGGCATGCTGGTGATCTCGGGCGACGGCCTGTCCGATCCTCCCAAGGAGGAGCCTAAGCAGCCGGAACAGCCCAAAGAGGAGCGTCCCCAGGACGCGGTACTGGATGAGATTCGCGCTGTCAACGACGCCATCGATAACCCCCGGCTCAGCCAGCAGATCGACCGCATCGGCGTCATCACCGCCAAAATTCTGGACTACCAGCGGCAGCACCCGGAGAAATCTCCCCAGCTGCACAGCTTTTTGAGCTATTACCTCCCCACTACGCTGAAGATCCTCCGGGCCTATGCCCAGTTGGAGGACCAGGAGGTGGCCGGTGAAAACATTACCGCCGCTATGGAGCGCATTGAAGGCATGATGGATAAGGTCGTGGAGGGCTTTGAAAAACAGCTGGACCAGCTGTTCCAGGGAGACGCCCTGGACATCACCTCCGATGTGGAGGTATTGGAGCGGATGCTCTCCAAAGACGGCCTGTCCTCCAAGGACAGTATCCGCCTGGAGCTTTAAAAGATAAAAGGAAAAGGCTGACATCCAACGATGTCAGCCTTTTTTCATGCTCAGGAAGCTCCAAATACCACCCGGTAATAGTCGTTATCCAAAATAGACGCCGAGTAGGCCACCCGGTTTTGCACCTCGGAGAGGCGCTCCGCCACATACTCCGGGTCAGGCTCGCTGCCGTCCCACATTTGGAAGGTGTCGGTGGTGGAGTCATAGCGTCCCTTGTCGGTGATAAAGCTGTAATTGGAGAAGATGACCAGCCCAGGCTCATCCGAGAGAATGTCCCGCCCCATAATGAGCCGGGAGTCGTATTCCAGGCCAAAGAGATTGGCCAGAGTGGGCATCACATCCAGGCTGGAACAGAATTTATCCACATGGACAGGCTCATCAATATCTGCACTCCACAAAATCAAGGTGTTTTTGTAGATTTCAAAGACGGGGTCCACCTCGTGGCCCAGCAGCTCGCTGTACTCCTCATCGGTGAGACCATAGGGGTAGTGGTCGGCGGAGAGGACGATAACGGTGTCATCCAGCTTGCCTGCCTCCTCCAGCTGATTGACCAGGCTCTCCATGGCCAGCTCCAGCTCCATCTGGCAGGCCAGATAGGCGGTCACCGCCTCGGAGTAGCCCAGGTCCGACACCTGGCTCCAGTGGCGGCGGGCCATGGAGTTGCTCTCATAGTTGTACTTCAAATGGCCGCTCACCGTCAGGCAGTAGACCATGAACTGATCCTCATTCACAAATTGGGGCACGATCTTTTCCATCATCTCCTGGTCAGAGGGCGGGAAATTCTCCTCGTCGATCTCCATATCCAGTCCGTTGCCGATGCCGTAATATTCGTAGCCCATATTGGGATGAGAGAGGTTGCGGTCGTAGTAATCGTAGAGGTAGTCGTGGTAGGCCAGGGTGCGGTACCCCAGATTTTTGAACAGGGTGCCAAAGCCGAAGGGCATGTAGTTGTCCGACGACTCCGAGTAACTCCACACCCCCGACTTGGGGATGAGACCCGTGGTGGTCACATACTCCCCGTCCGAGGTGGACACACCCCACAAGGGCGTATAGAAGTGGTCGCAGATAATTCCCTCGTGGGACAGCTTCCACAAGGTGGGAGTACGCTGGGGATCCATAGCCAGGGTGGAAAATCCCTCTGCCACTACCCAGACCAGATTTTTCCCTGCAAAGCGGCCCGTCCATTCATTTTCCGCCGTAGGTTCCACTTTGGAGAAGTACTGGTGCATGTCGGTAAGCACCGGATCGTCCTGGTCCCGCTCCAGCAGAGCGTCAAAGTCGATCTCCATCACATGCAGTCCGGGCTTCTTCTTCTCCTCCAGCTGGTAGGGTGCGGAAGTGCGCACCGCCAGCTTGGGCAGGATCTGGTCGTCCGGATCGATCCCAAAGAGCACCCGCCGGATCTCCAGCTGGGTCTGGGTAATCATACCGAAGTTCTGTACCTCCAGCTCCGGCGCGGCCGCCTGGAAGTAGATATACCGCAGCGACAGGTTCCCCCCGCCGCACAGCAGCACCAAGAGGATCCCCGCCACCTGTACCAGCGCACCCACGCCAAACCAGCGCAGCCGGTCGCCCCGGGCCAGAGGCTCACCGCTCACGATCCGGTCCCGGAACACCAGGGACAGCACCACAGGCACCACCATCATCAAAATGGGAAACCAGTTCATCAGGATCTGGCCCACCGCCATATCGCCGAAGGCTCCGGCCACCATGGCCATTTTGGTGATGGAAAAGATGGTCAAAAAGGTTTTGAACAGATGGTAGTAGACGATCTGAGAGCCCATCCACAGGGAGAGCAGGGCGGTACATATCACTACCAGCCACCGTCCCCGCCGCTCCTGCACGCCGCCGCACAGCAGTCCCAGCAGCACCGCCACCGGAATGGAGAACAGCAGGGTAAAAAATGCCCCGGCCGGGGACAGGCTATGAAAGCAGAAGAGCTTCATAAACAGCTCTTCATAATAAATAACGGCCAGGAAAAAGGCCGTGGGCACAAGAAGCCGCCGCCTGCCTGTCTTGGACAGGTGGAGAAGCCTTCTTTTTTTCTTCTGATCCGCCAACTCCATCCCGCAGCTCCTTTCCGCCCGCAGCACGGGTCCTTTCCAATATACCATACCTTATAAATGCAGGCTCATTTTACCCGATTGGGCCTAACCTGTCAACAAACCGCCCCAGGCCGGTTCCTTTTTCTTTTTTTCCAGCTCTCACCTTTAAATTTAAGGTTCAACCCACTCTCTAATTTTCTTCCTCCCTGCATTCTGACGCTTTCTCCCGTTCTTAACCACTTCCTTTTGCCGTTCCAACCAAAAAGGCATAGAATTTTTTCTTTTGCAGATAGTTTAGGGTTGCATTGAGCATGGAAATCTGCTATATTATCCTTAATAATTTATTCACATTTTTTCCATTTTCATTTCTTAAGTTTTTCCTAAATTTTTTCCGGCAACTTTTTGAGAAAAGCAGCCTTTTCCGGCTGCTTTCAACTTTGTCACCCCGCGCTGGGCGGGGGAAAGGATGGTTTTACGTGACTTCTCTGCGCCAGACCCTGGAGGAGCGTCTGCTGACGATCTTTTCCACCCACTATGACATCGAGCGCGGCAGCGACGATTCTGCTCTGAAGGCCTGCTGTGCCTTTCACTCCCGGGACTCCCAGTACGTACTGAGCAAAAAGGCGGAGCTCTGGGCGGCGGAGCACCACGAGTACCTCTACCTCTATTCCTTGTCTGAGCTGAACGAGACCGCTCTGGAGGACGTGTGCCGACAGACCCTGGAACTGGGCACCCCCCTGGTCAAGCCCCATGCTCAGCATATGTATACGTATCTCACTGCTTTGGTTCTGTGTGATCAGGCTGACAAGCAGGCTCTGGGCGCTTTGGTCAAGAAAAAGCACCGCAGAGAATTTAAGCTATCGCTCCATGGATGGATGGAGTTTCGTATAGCCGCCGTGGACCTGTCCACCGGCGAAATTACCACCAACCGCGCAGGAAGAGCCTTTGGCAAGGACCTGAAGCGGATGGTGGAACGTGTCATTGCAAACTATAAAGGAGAGGAGAAAACTCAATGAATGCAATGCTTGTTGTCATCGTTGGCATTATCATTCTGATCGTAGGTTACATTTTCTACGGCGGATGGCTTGCCAAGCAGTGGGGCGTTGACGACTCCAAAGTCACCCCCGCCCATGAGTTGGAGGACGGCATGGACTACGTCCCCGCCAAGGCTCCTGTTCTGATGGGTCACCACTTTTCTTCCATCGCCGGCGCCGGCCCCATCAACGGCCCCATTCAGGCTGCCGTGTTCGGCTGGGTCCCCGTTGTTCTGTGGGTCCTGATCGGCGGTATCTTCTTCGGCGCGGTTCATGACTACGGCGCTCTGTTCGCCTCCATCCGCCACAAGGGTCAGTCCCTGGGCGAGGTGGTCGCCCTGAACATCGGCGATCGTGCCAAGAAGCTGTTCCTGATCTTCTCTTACCTGACCCTGGTGCTGGTGGTGGCCGCTTTCGCCTCCATCGTGGCCAGCACCTTCGTGGGTATCAATGCGGACGGCTCCCACAATGAGACCAACGCCTCCGTGGCCATGATCTCCCTGCTGTTCATCGTGATGGCTATCCTGTTCGGCTTCTTTGTTTACCGCAAGGGCGCTTCTCTGGCTATCGCCACCGTCGCCGGCTGCATCGGCATCGTGATCTGCCTGGCTCTGGGCCTGGCCTGGCACCCCATCTACCTGTCCAGCACCACCTGGATGTGGATCATCGGTGCTTACATCCTGGTTGCTTCCGTGGCTCCCGTGTGGATCCTGCTGCAGCCCCGTGACTACCTCAGCTCCTTCCTGCTGTACGCCATGATGGTCATCGCCGCTGTGGGCGTCATCGGCGCCGGCCTCACCGGTGCGGACGCTGCTCACATGGATATGCCCGCCTTCACCGGCTGGTATGACACCCTGGCTCCCACCGGCAGCTCCCTGGGCTATGTGTTCCCCGCCCTGTTCGTTACCATCGCCTGCGGCGCTATCTCCGGCTTCCACTCTCTGGTGGGCTCCGGCACCACCGCCAAGCAGCTGGACCACGAGCGCGACGCTAAGCCCATCGCTTACGGCGGCATGCTCATCGAGTGTGCCCTGGCTCTGATCTCCCTGAGCGCCGTGTCCTTCATCTGGACCGAGTACGCCTCCGGCGAGATTGTCACCCCCACTCAGGTCTTTGCCGTCGGTATCTCCCGCATGGTGGCCTCCATCCCCGGCCTGGCCAGCGCTCAGGAGACCATTGCCTCCCTGCTGGTTCTGACCGTTTCCGTGTTCTGCCTGACCTCTCTGGATACCGCCACCCGTCTGGCCCGCTACATGTTCCAGGAGTTCTGGCTCAAGCCCGGCGAGACCTACAAGGACGCCACCGGCTTCAAGGCTATCCTCTGCAACCCCGTGGTGGCTACCGCCATCACCGTGGTGCTGGGCGTTGGCCTGGGCATGACCGGCTACTCCAAGATCTGGCCTCTGTTCGGCGCTGCCAACCAGCTGCTGGCCGCTCTGGCTCTGCTGACCGTGTGTGCCTGGCTGGGCAACATCGGCCGCAACAACAAGATGTTCTACTTCCCCATGGCCTTCATGCTGGTAGTCACTCTGGTCTCTCTGTTCCAGACTGTGACCAGCAAGGTGTCCGTCATCGCCGCCGGCGCTGCCAGCGACTGGGGCCCCTATGCTCAGGCCATTCTGGGCACCCTGCTCTTCGTGCTGGCCATCGTGCTGGCTGTGGAGGGCTGCATGACCATCTTCGGCGGCAAGAATCCCGCTCAGAAGTAATTCCATTTTTCCATCCAGACAAGAGGGTCCGGCAAACGCCGGGCCCTCTTTCTTGTTCTCTCTGCCCCTTTGTGGTATGATAGAACCTGCAGTCAGAAAGGAGGCGGTCTTTTGCGCCTATCTTATCGGGTACTGCCCCTGTTTCTCACTCTGGAGGCCATCCTCTACGCCGCCTTTCTGATCTGGGATGTGACGATCGGAGGCCGCGGCTCCAACCCCATTAAGTTTGCCGGCATCCTGCTGTGTCTGATCTACTCTTTATATCTGAGCCATCAGGGCGGCAGCCGTCTGGTGTCCGCCGCTCTGACCCTCACCGTCTTGGCCGATGTATTTCTCCTGCTGCTGGACGCACACTATGCCCTGGGTATTGTGCTGTTTTGCCTGGTGCAGGGGCTCTACTTTGTCCGCATCTACCGCAGCAATGGAGGCCGCAGCCTGTGGGGGCTGAGGGCAGCCCTGTTTGTTCTCGCCCTGGTCGTACTAAACGTGCTGGACCTGCTCATCCCCCTGAATATTCTGGCCCTGTTTTACTTCACCAACTTCTTCTGCAACGCGCTGTCCAGTCTGAGCTGTCCCGGACAGTCCATGCGCCTGTTTTCTGTGGGTCTTTGGCTCTTTCTCTGCTGCGATACGTGTGTGGGCCTGTTCCAGAATCCACAGCTGGTTCCCCCGGCGGTAAGCGCTTTCGTGTCGGTGGGGATGTGGCTGTTTTATCTCCCCGCCCAAGTTCTCATTGCCCTGTCGGGGGCAAATCCTTCTTCCGGAGGTTTTTCCCATGAAACCAAGTAAACTACTCTCTCTTTTTACCGGAGTGTTCACCGCCCTTCTGGTACTCTCCGCCTCCATCGCGGTGCCTCTGCTGTGCCGCCCCTTCTATTACGCCCACATCAAGGCCCTGAACCTGGACGGCTATACTGGCTTGAGTGTGGAGCAGATCAAAGAGGCTTTCGACCAGGTGATGGACTACTGTCTTGGCCTGCGGCCTGACTTTGCCGCGGGCGTGCTGCCCTTCTCCGCGTCCGGTGCCTCCCACTTTGCCGATGTGCGGGTGCTGTTTCTGCTGGATCTGTGGATAGCTGTGATTTCCCTGGCTGCGCTGGTGATTTTGTTTGTCCTCAGCCGGAAACGCAAGCTCACTCCCGCCCCTCTGCTGGGCCACGGCCCCGGCTTCTGGGCGGCCATTGGACTGGGCGGCCTGTTTCTCATCGTGGGCGGTCTGGCCGCCACCAACTTTGAGCGGGCCTTTGTGGTGTTCCACTCTATCTTTTTCCCGGGTAAGACCAACTGGCTCTTTGACTGGCGCACCGACCCCATCATCCTGCTGCTGCCCGAGGACTTCTTCCGCAACTGCGCCATTTTGATTTTGGCGCTGCTGGTGTTCTGGTGCGTGGTGCTCATTGCCGCCGACCTGCTGGCCCAGCGCCGCCGCAAAAAGCTGGCTCCGCCTCCCGCCTCCCCCTGTTCCGGCTGTCCCGGCGGTGGGGACTGCTCTGGGTGCTCTGGCTGTTCTTGAGAAAGGCATAAAAAATCCCGCTGTTGTAAAGCAGCGGGATTTTTGTCTCTTACAGGTTCTGATCCAGCACCTGGGTGAAGGCGCCGGCGGGCATCACGCCCACCTTGCGGTCGATCTCCTTGCCGTCCTTGAAGAAGATCACGGTGGGGATGGACATCACGCCGTAGCGCATGGCCAGCTCGCCCTGCTCATCCACGTCCACCTTGCCGATCTCGGCCTTGCCCTCGTACTGACCGGCCAGCTGCTCGATCACAGGACCCAGCATGCGGCAGGGACCGCACCAGTTAGCCCAGAAGTCTACCATCATCAGCTTGCCCTCGTTCAGGCTCTTGTCAAAACTCTCCTTGTTGTAATGCTGCAGTGCCATATTCAAATCCTTCTTTCTAAATATATTTTATGTTCTTACTTTGACCCATTGCGGTCCAGATATTCACAGGCGGACAGGGCAGCGATCAGGCCCTCCCCCACCGCCTTGGATACTTGCAGAGGTGCTCCCGTGGCATCTCCGGCGGCAAAGACGCCGGGCACACTGGTGGCCATGGATCGGTCCACCTGGATGGCTCCCTTCTCCAGAGTCAGGCCAGGGAGCAGGTCGCCGGGGGCCACCGCCTCCCGGAGGATAAACACTCCATTGACCGGGATGTCCGCTCCGTCCGCCTCCAGGGCGGTGACGGTCTGCTCGCCTTTGACGGCCAGCTTGGCCGCCTGGATGAAGGGGATGTCCTCCTCCAGCTGGTCCGGCCGCTTGGGGGCCACATAGACCACCTGGCAGCCGATGCTCTTGAGGTAAGCCGCCTCGTGGGGGGCGTCCTTGCTGCGGCCCACCACCGCCACCGGCTTATTGCGGTAGAGCATCCCGTCGCAGGTGGCGCAGTAGCTCACGCCCCGGCCCAGGTAGGTCTCCTCCCCGGGGAACTTGGCCTGGCGCACTACGCCGGGGGCCAAAATCAGGGCAGAGCCCTGGTAGAGCTGGCTGCCTACGGTGAGGGTGAAGCCCTCCCACTCCATAATAGAGAGCACCTTTCCGGTGACCATCTCCACCCCCATCTCCTGGGCGTGGCGCTGGAAGGCCTCCAGCATCTCCATTCCGGTCATTCCGGGCATCCCCAGGTAGTTGTCTACCCGCTCGGCCCGGGCCAGGGGACTGTCCTGCCAACGGTTGCCAATGACCAGAACGCTCTTATTCCGGCCCCGGGCGGTCACCGCCGCCGAGAGGCCCGCCGGGCCGCTGCCCAGCACAATGATATCATACTTCACACTTCCAGCCTCCTTTGGCGGTTCTTTCTGGTTCTGGTGGTATCATACCCCATTTTTCGGGGGTATACTGTGACTGGGTCACAAAGAGGAAGAATTTTTCTCCCGCACCAGTTCGATGGCCTCTTTGCCCGTCATGTGCTCCACGGTGAGCTCCACCATGGTCACATTGGAAAACTGAGCGCGGATCTCCTCGCTGCGCCCCTCCTCCTGGTCCGGGGAATACTTGGCGGCCAGAGCCGCCAGGGCCTGGCGCTTCTCCCAGGGGTCCTCCAGCACCCGGGCGGTGCCGAAGGCGATGACGCTGCGGAAGTAAGTGGTGTACTCCTCCGGCACGATCCGGTCCTGGTCCACCACACAGAAGGATACCTTATTATAATTCCGGATGGCATCCAGTTTATGCCCAGCCTTGGCGCAGTGGAACCAGATCTTTCCCTCTCCGTGCACATAGCTCAGGGGAACTGCATAGGGATAGCCCTCGTCCCCCAGCACGGCCAACACTCCGTGGGTGCCCCGTTCCAGCACCTGAACACACTCCTCCGCCGTCAGCTCCTGACGAAATCGACGCATGGGACGCATATGATGTCTCCTCTCTGTGCCTTTGGCGCATGATCTTTGGATACCTGAGTATAGCACACCGCCCCAACTCCTGCAAGGTGAGAGCAAAAATGGAAAAAACCTTGCAAGACAACCGCCCCTGGTGTAGAATAGTGAAGTTAAGATTCCCACGCGGGCAGGCTGTCTGCCCGTGAAAGAGACAGGAGGGTCAACCATGGCTGACGACATCAAGACCGGCGCCCCCGCCACCGAGGGTCCCGCCCCCAGCCAGAACTTTATTCACGAATTTATCGCGGAGGACATCGCTCCCGGCGGACGCTTTGCCGGGATGCAGGTCCACACCCGTTTCCCGCCCGAGCCCAACGGCTATCTCCACATCGGCCACTGCAAGGCGCTAATCATCGACTTCGGCTCTGCTGAGAAGTTCGGCGGCATCTGCAACTTGCGCATGGACGACACCAACCCCGCCAAAGAGGACACCGAGTTCGTAGACGCTATCCAGGAGGATATCCACTGGCTGGGCTTTGACTGGGGTGACCGCTTCTTCTACGGCAGCGATTACTTCGAAAAGACCTACGAGCTGGCTGTGGGCCTCATCAAGAAGGGCCTGGCCTACGTGTGCGAGCTGACCCCCGAGCAGTTCAAGGAGTACCGCGGCGACACCAACACCCCCGCCCGCTCCCCCTGGCGTGACCGCCCCATCGAGGAGAGCCTGGACCTGTTCGAGCGGATGAAGAACGGCGAGTTCCCCGAGGGCAAGTACACCCTGCGTGCCAAGATCGACCTGGAGAGCGGTAACTTCAATATGCGCGACCCGGTGCTCTACCGCATCCGCTATATCGAGCATCACCGCCAGGGTACCAAGTGGTGCATCTTCCCCATGTACGACTTCGCCCACCCCATTCAGGACGCCCTGGAGGGCATCACCCACTCTCTGTGCTCCCTGGAGTATGAGGACCACCGTCCCCTGTATGACTGGGTGATCAACAACACCGATGTGCCCAGCAAGCCCCGTCAGATTGAGTTTGCCCGCCTGGGTATCAACTACACCGTCATGTCCAAGCGGAAACTGCGCAAGCTGGTGGAGGAGAAGTATGTCTCCGGCTGGGACGATCCCCGTATGCCCACCCTGTGCGGCCTGCGCCGCCGCGGCTACACCCCCGCCTCCATCCGCAACTTCTGCGACCGCATCGGCGTGGCCAAGAACACCTCCACCGTGGAGTACGGCTTCCTGGAGCACTGCCTGCGTGAGGACCTCAATGAGCACGCCCAGCGTGCCATGGCGGTGCTGCGCCCCATCAAGCTGACCATCATCAACTATCCCGAGGGCCAGAGCGAGACCTTCGAGGTGGAGAACAACCCCAACGATCCCGAGGCCGGCACCCGTCCGGTCACCTTCTCCCGCAACCTCTATGTGGAGTCTGACGACTTCCTGGAGACTCCCATTCCCAAGTATAAGCGTCTCTACCCCGACGGCCCCGAGTGCCGCCTGAAGGGTGCCTACCTCATCAAGTGCACCGGCTGTGTGAAGGACGAGCAGGGCAATGTGGTGGAGATCTTGGCCACCTATGATCCCGACTCCAAGGGCGGCAACCCCGCCGACGGCCGGAAGGTGAAGGGCGCTACCATCCACTGGGTAGACGCTGAGACCGCTGTGGACGCCCAGGTGCGTCTGTACGACAACCTATTTGCCGACGAGAACCCCGACGGCGGCGATAAGGACTTCCTGGACTGCCTGAATCCCGGCTCCCTGGAGGTACTGGAGGGCTGCAAGCTGGAGGCCAGCCTGGCCAACGCCCAGCCCAGCGACCGCTTCCAGTTCCTGCGTCTTGGCTACTTCTGTGCCGACAGCAAGGACTCCAAGCCCGGCGCTCTGGTGTTCAACCGCGCCGTCAGCCTGAAGGACGGCTTCAAAAAGTAAGCATATGACGAAAAACAGCCCGGCGCACGTTAAAACGTGCGCCGGGCTGTTCTTTCTCTTGCAAGGATCATTCCTTGGGAGCTACCTGGAGACCGCTCTCGTATGCCCGCTGTTCCACAAACGCGGTATACGCAGCCTCGCGCTCCGGGTTATCATAACGGGCCTCATATTCGTCCCACAGGGTGTATTCCCACACGTTGATGGCATTGAGCTGCTGTGGGCCGCCCATGGGGTTGTCATAGACCGAGCAGTTCGTCACCCCGTTATCTGTTACCTCCAGGGATGCCAGGTAATCTTTTCCGCCCACGGTGATGGTAAAGTCAAAGCGGTAGAAAGTATCCCCATCGAACGATTCGCCGCCTACCACGGCAGAGGCATATCCACCCCAGTGGAAGCGGTAGCCGGAGAGTCCTCCCATCTCGGTATAGCCCTGGGCGGCAGCCACAAAGGTGTCGATGGCATCCTGGTCATAGTTTGCCAGCTCCTCTTCGGTAAACCGCTCCTGGAACTCCCCCCGTCTGGTCTCCCGGTCCACATACTTGGCCGCTCCCTCATAGTCCCCAGCCTTCATCTTTCCCAGAAAGGCGTGGGCCAGGTAGAACTCATGGAGGTTGGTATAGCACAGGCCGTCTCCAGTGACCTGGGCGATGCCCATAAGCACGAAGGGCACCAGAATGATGACCACGATCAGGGAGGCGATCCACCGGCGGCGGATCTTCTTCATCCCCTTGCGGAAGGTTTTCTCATGCTTTTTCTCCGGCTCCTCCGGAACGGGTTCTGCCGGGACAGGCTCCGCCTCAGGCTGGGGCTCCTCCGGAGTGGGGATATCCCCCGTCATCTCCCCAAATACCTGTTTGCAGGCGGCACATTCCTGCAGGTGCTCCTCCACCAGCTCCCGGCTGCTCTGGGTGCAGCAGCCGTCCACATAGAGGGGAAGCAGGTCCTGAACAATGTCACACTTGTTTTTCATCGCAGTCCCTCCAATTTCTGTTTTAACATCTGTTTGGCCCGGTAGTAGGTGACCTTGCCCCAACTCTCCGACTTACCCTTCATGGCTGAAATCTCCTTGAGAGAAATCTCACCGTAGATGTGAAGGATGACTACATCCCGGTAGTCCTCCGGCAGGGCGGCCACCGCCCGGCGCAGGGTATTTTGGACCTCCTGAGCGGAGAGGGCCTCCTCCGGTCCGGGCTGAGGCGTGTCGGCGAGGGTGGGAGTTCTGCGGCGCTCCTTGCGGCACTGGCTAAGCCAGAGGTTCTTCCCGATGGCGCACAGCCAGGTGAGCATCTGCCCCTGCTCCCGGTAGCTGCCGATATGGAGCAGCGCCCGGTAAAAGACCTCCTGAGTCAGGTCCTCCGCCTGGTTGGGATCGCCGGAGAGGGCCAGAAGAAAGCGGTATACCCGGTCATAGTAGACCTGGCAGGCCGCTGCAAAATCCTGGCTCATACTCCATCCCCTCCCTCCCGGTCCCCTGTTTGTTGGTTCCACTTGTTAAACGCCGCTTTTTCAGATAAGTTACAGGTTTCTTGAAAAAAATAGGGATGGCAATGCCATCCCTATTTTTATTTTCGTCTGATGGTACAGACTCCTGCTTTTGCCCGGAAGCAAAACGAAGTTTTGCAGAAAGTTCTTTGCCAAGCTTTCTTTCAAGAAAGCGGCTTTTCTTACAAGGAAAGCAACCGCGCTCGTAACCCCGAATAACGGCGGGTCTGGCGGTTGTTGGCCACCATGCGCTCCACCGCCTGGTCGTCTCCCACAATAATAAACAGTTCCTTCGCCCGTGTGATAGCCGTATAGAGCACGCCCCGGGTCATCAGCATGGACGCACCGTCCAGAGCGGCCAAAATCACCGCCCGGTACTCGCTGCCCTGGGCCTTATGTACCGTCACCGCAAAGGCGGGCTCCAGCTCCCCCAGCATGTCGGGTGAGTACTCCACCACCTTGCCGTCAAAGTCCACGGTGATGCACTCCCGGTCCACCTCCCGGATGACTCCGATGTCGCCATTGAACATGCCCATACCGGAGTCGGTGCCTCCGTCCTCCCGCCAGAGAATGTCATAGTTGTTTTTCACCTGCATGACCCGGTCCCCCGCCCGGAAGATCCAGTCCCCGAAGCGGCGCTCCCCCTTGTTCTCATCCGGCGGGTTCAGGGCAGCCTGGAGAGCCTGGTTGAGCACGCCCGTGCCAGTACCCCGGCGGCGGGTGGGGGACAGGACCTGAATCTGGTCGGCGGGGATGCCCATATTCTCGGGCAGCCTGCGGCGGCACAGGTCCACGATGGTCTCCGCCGCGCTCTGGGCGTCCCGGCGGCGCAGGAAGAAGAAGTCCCCCCGGTTCTCCCGCAGGTCGGGGAGCACCCCCTGGTTTACCTGGTGGGCGTTGCGGACGATGGCGCTCTGAGCGGCCTGGCGGAAAATCTCGGTGAGCCGCACGGTGGGCACCACCTGGCTGCGGATGAGGTCTGAAAACAGGTTGCCCGGCCCCACGGAGGGCAGCTGATCCGGGTCGCCCACCAGCACCAGGCGGCAGTCGTCCCGCAGCGCGGACAAAAGAGCGGCCATGAGAGGCACATCCACCATGGATACCTCGTCCACAATGACGGCGTCCACCTCCAGGGGATCGTACTCATTGCGGGTAAAGACCAGCTGGCCGGTGTGGGGGTCAAAGCCGGTCTCCAGCAGGCGGTGGATGGTAGAGGCCTCGGTGGAGCACAGCTCTCCCAGGCGCTTGGCCGCCCGTCCGGTGGGTGCGGCCAGAGCCGTCTCCAGCCCCATAGCTTCAAAGAGGGCCAGCACACCCCGGAGACAGGTTGTCTTACCGGTACCCGGTCCGCCAGTGAGGAGCATCACCTGCCGTCCGGCGGCCTGCTCCACCGCCTGCCGCTGCTGCTGGGCGTAGGTAATGCCCTGGCGGTCCTGGATCTTTTTGAGCAGCTTGTCCAGGTTATCGGGAGGCAGCAGCTCGGCCCGGCTCATCTCCCCGATGCGCTGGGCAATGTACACCTCCGCCTCGTAGATCTGAGGCAGGTAGACCGCCTGTTCTCCGGCGATCTCCTCTCGGACGATCTCTCCCCGGCGCTCCAGAGTGTCCAGCGACTCCTCCAGCCGCTCCTCCGGCACCGACAACAGCTGTCCGGTGGCCGCCACCAGCTTGCCCGCCGGGAGGAAGCTGTGGCCGTTATTCAGGTTGTGGTCCAGCTCAAAGAGCAGGCCAGCCTCTCGGCGCAGGGGAGCCTCCCCCTCCACGCCCAGCTCCAGAGCCAGGGCGTCGGCCTGGGAGAAGTCCACCCCAAACTCCCACCCGGACAGCAGGTAGGGGTTGGAACGCACCGCCTCCAGGGCCACATCCCCATAGGTGCGGTACAGAGGCATGGCCAGCTCCAGGGGCAGCTGATGCTGGTTTAAAAACTCCATCATGCGGCGCATGCCCATCTGCTGGCGGAAGGCGTTGCTGATGGTGCGGGCACGCTTGGGAGAGATACCCCGGATTCTGGTGAGCTTGTCCGGCTCCTCCTCAATGACATTGAGAGCCTCCTCCCCAAATTCCTCCACCAGCAGTCGGGCAGTGGCTTTGCCCACCCCCTTGACCGCTCCGGAGGCCAGGTAATGGTAGACCTCTTTCAGCCCCTGGGGCAGGCGGCGCTCCACCACATCGGCCCGGAACTGAGTGCCGTAGGTGGCGTGGCGCACCCACTCGCCCCGGACGGTCAGGTACTCCCCCGGGGACACCCCGGGCATAGAGCCTACCACCGTCATTTCCTCCTCCCCTGCGTCCAGGCGGAGGATGGTATAGCCGTTTTCCTCGTTTTGAAAAATAATGGAGGAGACCGTTCCCTCCAGCACCGGCTTCTCTCCGCGCTCTTGGTCCATACAGTCTCCTCCTCTCTCGTGTTATGGTTCCTCGTCCTGGCTCAGCCACTCCTCCAGACTTCCGGCGGGGCAGCAGCTTACCCAGCTCCAGCGCCGGGCCAGGTTCAGGGCCAGCTCCCGGCCCTGAGGGGTCAGGCTCCGGTCAAAAATCACCGCCCAGCCGCGAAATACGCCGCCCTCCCGGCACCAGGCCAACCAGCGCAGGGTGGCCTCCAGCCCCTCGCCGTCTCCCTCTCCAGGCAAGAGCATCCAAATGCGCTCTCCCCGCATGGGGCGCAGCAGCCGCCCAAACAAATGCCACAGCAGGACTGCCGCCCAAATCACAAACAGCACCGCCGCCGCCAGTTCTCCCAACTGTGTCAAGGAAACCACCTCCGGGCCATCCTATGCCCAGAGGTGGTCTATGGTGTCAGGAAAACAGGTTGACCCCCACATGGGTCAGGGCGGTCATGATACAGCCAGCGGTCAGCACACCCAGCAGCACCGCAGGGAAGGCCTTGCGCAGGCGCATGTCCAGGAAGGCGGCAGCCAGGGAGCCGGTCCAGGCTCCGGTGCCGGGCAGGGGGATGGCCACAAACAGCCACAGGCCGATATACTTGTATTTGCTCACCTTCTGTCCCTTCAGGTGGGCTTTTTTCTCCATCTTATCCACAACACCATTGAGACGGGGCATATACCGGCGCATCATCATAAAAATCTTACGGATATAGACGATGATGAAGGGGGCGGGAATAATATTGCCGATGACGGCAGAGACAAAGGCCTCCTGATAGGGCAGGCCCAGGGCCACGCCGAAGGGGATGCCGCCCCGCAATTCAATGATGGGGATCATGGAGACCAACGTGGTGAACACACACCGTCCAAAGTCGGTCTCCGTTAAAAAGTGCATGATATCCATGGGGGAACGAAACTCCTTTTATCTGTTTTATTCCAGAGGAGGCTTACAATCCGACATGACCACCTGATCCAGATACCGGGCAAAGTCCTGGTACTCCCCGGGCGCAGCCGGTCCGGGATTGGTCATCACCACCAGCGCATGGCCGGAAAAGCCCGCGCGATAAGGTGGGTGGATGTGGTGGTAGGGATTGGCGCAGAAGCCCGCCTTCTCGTAAAAACGCTGACGGCGGCGGGAGACTTCATCCACCGGAGGGTCGATCTCCAAAAGGACCCGACGCCCCTCCTCTCTCAGCTGCTCCAGGGCACGGGTCCCAATCCCCGTTCCCCGCAGCTGGGGCGCGATGGCAAAGTGCTCCACATAGCAAAAGGGGCCGGCTTCCCACCACAGAAGGATGCCCTGAAGCTCCTCGCCCTCCATCAGCAGGTCAAAGTGGTACCCAGGGCAGCCCAAACGGACCTGCTGAGCCTGCTTTGTGCGCCGCTCATGGATGGGAAAGCTCTGTTCATACAGGGCAAAGGCAGGCGCAAAGCGCCCGTCCTTGGGATGGGTCAAGTGATATCTGGTCATGCCCCTAACTCCTTTTTCCAGCGTTTCCTTTCTATCCTACACATTTTCGTTCCCCGCGTCAATGGCGCTGGAATTAAGAAACTATAAAGTTAATCCTGTGGTTTCAGCATCCGCGCCAAATACTGGCCGGTGTAGCTCCCGGGACAGGCAGCCACTTCCTCCGGTGTGCCGGTACACACAATGGTACCTCCCCCGTCGCCTCCTTCGGGACCCAGGTCAATGATATGGTCGGCGGTTTTGATGACATCCAGGTTGTGCTCGATGACTACAATGGTGTTGCCCGCATCCACCAGCTTTTGCAGCACATCAATAAGCCGCTGCACGTCGTAGCTATGAAGGCCGGTGGTGGGCTCGTCCAGAATATAGATGGTCTTGCCGGTGGAGCGTTTGCTGAGCTCGGTGGCCAGCTTCACCCGCTGGGCCTCGCCGCCGGACAGGGTGGTGGAGGACTGCCCCAGCTTGACATAGCCCAGGCCCACCTCCTCCAGCGTCTTGAGGCGGTTATACAGCTTGGGAATGTTCTCGAAGAAGGGCAGGGCCTCGTCCACCGTCATCTCCAGCACATCGTAGATGTTCTTGCCCTTGTAGCGCACTTCCAGAGTCTCCCGGTTGTACCGCTTGCCCTTACACACCTCGCAGGGCACATAGATGTCGGGGAGGAAGTGCATCTCAATTTTCAGCAGACCGTCGCCCTGGCAGGCCTCACACCGGCCTCCCCGGGTGTTGAAGGAGAACCGCCCCGGACCGTAGCCCCGGGTCTTGGCATCCTGAGTGGAGGCAAACAGCTCCCGGATGTCGTTGAAGAGTCCCGTGTAGGTGGCGGGGTTACTGCGGGGCGTGCGGCCAATGGGAGACTGGTCAATGTCGATGACCTTGTCCAGATACTCCTCCCCCTCGATGCGGTCGTGCTTGCCCGGGCGCACCTTCACCCGGTTCAGGTCGGCCCCCAGCTTTTTGTATAGGATCTCGTTGACCAAGGAGGACTTGCCGCTGCCCGACACGCCGGTAACGCAGGTAAAGGTGCCCAGGGGGATGTCCACGTCCACACCCCGCAGGTTATTTTCCCGGGCGCCGAAGATTTTCAGATGCTTTCCATTGCCTTCCCGGCGGTGCTCAGGAACAGGGATCTTCCGCCGGCCGGACAGGTAGTCTCCTGTGATAGAGCCGGGGGTGTTCATGACCTCCTCCGGGGTACCCGCCGCCACGATCTCGCCGCCGTGAACTCCTGCGCCGGGACCTACGTCTACAATGTAATCGGCAGCGCGCATGGTGTCCTCGTCGTGCTCCACCACCAGCAGAGTGTTGCCCAGGTCCCGCAGGTCCTGGAGGGTTTTCAGCAGCTTGTCGTTATCCCGCTGGTGAAGGCCGATAGAGGGCTCGTCCAGGATATAGAGAACGCCCATGAGGGAGGAGCCGATCTGGGTGGCCAGGCGGATGCGCTGGCTCTCGCCGCCGGAGAGAGAGGCGGCGGAGCGGGACAGAGTGAGATACTGAAGGCCCACGGAGCGCAAAAAGCCCAAGCGGTTTTTGATCTCCTTCAAGATCTGAGCGGCGATCATCTGCTGGGTCTCGGTGAGCTCCAGATGCTCCATGAAGTCCAGGGCCTCGGTGACCGACTTGTGGCAGAAGGTATCAATGTCGATGCCCCCCACCGTCACCGCCAGGGACTCCCGGCGCAGACGGCGACCGTGGCAGGTGGGGCAGGGGTTCTGGCTCATGCAGTCCTCCAGCTCCTTGCGCACCGCGTCGGACTGGGTCTCCTTGTACCGCCGCTCCAGGTTGTTGCAGATGCCCTCAAAAGCCTGGTGAAGGGTACCCTTTCCCCGGGGCTGGTCATAGTGGAGGGTAAGCTCCTCTCCCTTGGTGCCGTAGAGGATCACATCCAGCGCCTCTTTGGACAGGTCCTTCACCGGGGTATCCAGCTTGAAGCGGTACTTCTTGGCCAGAGCGTCAAAGTACATGCGGGAGATTCCGTCGGACTTGATGTTGTTCCACCCGGAGGCGGTGATGGCCCCCTCCAGGATGGACAGATTCTTGTTGGGGATGATGAGGTCGGGGTCCACCTTCAGCTGGCTGCCCAGGCCGGTACAGGTGGGGCAGGCGCCGAAGGGGTTGTTGAAGGAGAACATCCGGGGGGTGAGCTCCTCAATGGACACACCGCAGTCCTCACAGGCGTAGTTCTGGGAGAAGAGGATATCCCGGTCCTCCCCCACCACGTTGATGACTACCAAGCCTCCCGCCAGGTTGGAGGCCACCTCCACGCTGTCGGTAAGGCGGCGGGCAATGTCCTCCCGGATGACCAGACGGTCCACCACGATCTCAATGTTGTGCTTCTTGTTCTTCTCCAGCTTGATCTCCTCGCTGAGATCATAGGCAATGCCGTCTACCCGGCAGCGCACATAGCCGGAGCGGCGGGCATCCTCAAAAATTTTGGCGTGCTCGCCCTTCTTGCCCCGGATCACCGGAGCCATCACCTGGATACGGGTGGCCTCAGGCAGAGCCAGGACCTGGTCGATGATCTGGTCGATGGTCTGCTGTTTGATCTCCTTGCCGCAGATGGGACAGTGGGGCGTGCCCACCCGTGCCCACAGCAGACGCAGGTAGTCGTAGATCTCGGTGACGGTACCCACGGTGGAGCGGGGGTTTTTGGATGTGGTCTTCTGGTCAATGGAGATGGCGGGAGAAAGGCCATCGATGTAGTCCACGTCGGGCTTCTCCATCTGCCCTAAAAACATCCGGGCGTAGGAACTCAGAGACTCCACATACCGGCGCTGACCCTCGGCGTAGATGGTGTCGAAGGCCAGGGACGACTTGCCCGAACCGGACAGGCCGGTGAGCACCACCAGCTTGTCCCGGGGGATGGTCAGGTCGATGTTTTTCAGGTTGTTTTCCCGGGCCCCTTTGATGTCAATAAAATTCTGCATAGTGTCGTTCCTCTATCTTGATCTCTCCCCAGGCGGGGGAAGTTAGTTACTCTCGCAGCAGCACCACTGCCGCCAGGATGCTCACCACACCCAGGGCGGTGGAAATGTCCATGGCCTCATGAAACACCAGCACCCCCACCAAGGCGGCCACCACCGGCTCCACGGAGGCCAGGATGGCAGCTTTGCCGCTGTCGATCCGGGCCAGCCCCGCGGTATACAGCAGGTAGGGCAGTACAGTGGACACCACCACCAGAGCAGCGGCGGCTCCCAGCAGCTTGGGCTGGGTGGTAAGCACGGCCAGCTCTCCTGGGTGCAGGAACACCAGGGCGGCCAAACCGGCAAAGACGAAGGTGTACAGGGTGACTGTATATGGACCGTAGTGGCGCAGGGCAAAACGGCCGAAGATGGAGTACAGAGCGTAGAAAAATCCGGCTCCCAGCCCCAGCAGCAGGCCCTGCCCCGTCAGGCTGGCCTCGCCGCTCCAGGTGCCCGCCACACAGGCGCAGCCAAAGAAGGTGAGCCCCAGGGCGAGAAGCTTGCGCTTTGTGATCTTGTCCCGCCACAGCAGGGCGGACAGCAGCACCACAAAGGCGGGGGAGGTATAGAGCAAAATGGCGGCCACCGCCAGGGAGCACTGCTCCTGGCAGCTGAAATAGCACCAGGTGAAGAACACCACACTCACCACTCCAGTGCCGAAAAACCACCCCAGATGCTTTCCCTGCACCCGGAAGGCCTCCCGCTTCCACACCGCCAGCACCAGAGCCAGCGCCACAAGGCCGCCCAGGTTGCGCACCAGCACGATGCTCTCCGGCCCTAACCCGGCTCCCAGCAGGGCCCGGTTGAAGAGACCAATAAGCCCCAACAGGCTAGCTCCGGCCAATACCAGACCGGCGCCGCCCCGCTGCTGTGTCTCCTTCATCCAGCTTCCCTCCACAAAGCAGAATTATTCCACCGTTACATCGGCGGTGGTGCCCCCCACCAGGGCGATGAGGTCCGCGGGGTTGAGCTGCACCTGGTAGCCGATCTTCCCGGCGGACACCATGATGGTATCGATAATCTCCGCCGTCTCGTGGAACACGGTGGGATACTGCTTCTTCATCCCCACCGGGGAACAGCCCCCGTGGACGTAGCCGGTGAGGGGCAGCAGTTCCTTCTGGTGGAGCATGGCAATGGACTTCTCCCCCACCGCCTTAGCCGCCTTTTTCAGGTCCAGAGTATCTTCCACAGGGATGTCAAACACATAGATAGCCTTGGAGGCACCCCGGGCCACCAGAGTCTTGAACACACACTCCGGGTCCTGGCCCAGGGAACGGGCTACACTTGCCCCGTCCACCGCCACCCCCTCCTCGTGGGGATAGGTGTGGGGGGTGAAGGGGATGCCCTTCTGCTCCAAAATGCGCATGACGTTGGTCTTTTCTTCTTTCTGCTTTGCCATGGATCTCATTCCTTTTGTTGATATGCTTACGCTCACTGCCCACGCAATTCAATGATCTGATCCCGCAGGGTAGCAGCCAATTCAAACTCCAGCATTTTTGCAGCTTCTTTCATTGCCTTCTCCAGGCGGGCGATCTCGGCGGCCTTCTCCTGCTTGCTCATGGCCTTCACCCGGCCCTGGCGGGTCTGGGAGGGCTCGTCCGCCGGAGCGGAGATCTCCAGCAGGTCCCGCACCGACTTGATGACCGTCTTGGGCACGATGCCGTGCTCCTTGTTGTAGGCGTCCTGCTTTTGGCGGCGGCGTTCCGTCTCGTCGATAGCTCGTCGCATAGAGGGTGTGATAGTATCGGCGTACATGACCACCATGCCCTCAGCGTTTCGGGCGGCACGGCCGATGGTCTGGATGAGGGAGGTCTCGCTGCGCAGGAAGCCCTCCTTGTCCGCGTCCAGAATGGCCACCAGGGACACCTCGGGCAGGTCCAGGCCCTCACGCAGCAGGTTGATACCCACCAGCACGTCGAAGGTACCCAAGCGCAGGTCCCGGATGATCTCCATACGTTCCATGGTGTCCACATCGTGGTGCATATAGCGCACCTTGATGCCGTTGTTCTGCAAGTAATCGGTGAGGTCCTCCGCCATCTTCTTGGTGAGGGTGGTGACCAGTACCCGCTCTTTCCGGGCGGTGCGGGCGTTGATCTCGCCGATGAGGTCGTCGATCTGGCCCTCCACCGGCCGCACCTCGATCTTGGGGTCCAGCAGACCGGTGGGACGAATGACCTGCTCCACGATCTGGCCCGACCGGGTGCGCTCGTACTCGCCGGGGGTAGCAGAGACGTAGATCACCTGGTTGAGCCGCTTTTCAAACTCCTCAAATTTCAGCGGCCGGTTGTCGTAGGCGCAGGGCAGACGGAAGCCGTAGTCCACCAGGGTATTCTTTCGGGCCCGGTCGCCGTTGTACATGGCCCGCACCTGGGGCAGGGTGACGTGGCTCTCGTCGATAAACAGCACAAAGTCCTTGGGGAAGTAGTCCAGCAGAGTATGGGGCGGGGAGCCCACCGGGCGGCCCTCAATGACCCGGGAGTAGTTCTCAATGCCGGAGCAGTAGCCCAGCTCCTGCATCATCTCTACGTCGTACATGGTGCGCTGCTTGATGCGCTGGGCCTCGATGAGCTTGCCCTCCTTCTCAAAGTAGGCCACCCGCTCCTCCAGCTCCTTATAGATCTCCTGGACAGCAGCGTCCATCTTCTCCTTGGGAGTGACATAGTGGGTGGCGGGCCAGATGGGGATATGGCTGAGTTTGCGGATGGGGGAGCCGGTGACCACGTTGATTTCCGAGATGCGGTCGATTTCATCCCCAAAAAACTCCACCCGGATGGCGGTGTCCTTCCAGTAGGCGGGCCACACCTCCACCGTGTCCCCCCGCACCCGGAACATGTTGCGCTCAAAGGCAATGTCGTTGCGCTCGTAGCGGATGGAGACTAACCGTTTTAAAAACTCGTCCCGCTCCAGGATATCTCCCACCCGGAGGGAGACCATCATCTTGGCAAAGTCCTCCGGCTCGCCCAGGCCGTAGATGCAGGACACGGAGGAGACCACGATCACGTCCCGCCGCTCCAGCAGGGAGGCGGTGGCAGAGAGCCGCAGGCGGTCAATTTCCTCGTTGATGGCAGAGTCCTTCTCGATAAAGGTATCGGTGTGGGGGATATAGGCCTCGGGCTGGTAGTAGTCGTAGTAGGAGACGAAATATTCCACCGCGTTGTTGGGGAAAAACTCCTTAAACTCGGCGCACAGCTGGGCGGCCAGGGTCTTGTTGTGGGCCAGCACCAGGGTGGGCCGCTGGACCTGCTCAATGATCTTGGCCATGGTGAAGGTCTTGCCCGAACCGGTAACGCCCAGCAGGGTCTGCTCATCCAGGCCCATCTCGATGCCCTGGGACAGGGCCTCAATGGCCTGAGGCTGGTCACCCGACGGGGTGTACTCAGAAACCACTTCAAATTTCGGCATGTCGTCCCCTCCTCTGCCCGATGTCTCGTCCTATCATTATATCAGAACTAATGTTCTACGGCAACCAAAACTTGCGCCTCTCCCCTAGTTTTCCGGGAGAGGCGCAAATCTTACACAAATTTCAGTCCCCGCAGCTTTCGGCTCTCGCCCATGGATACCATGTCTCCGTCCACAAAGACCAGGTGGTCCACCAGCTCAATGCCGATGGGAGCCAGAATGGCCCGCAGGGTATCGGTGGTCAGCCAGTCGGCCTGGGATGGGATGGCCAGGTTGCTCACGTGGTTGTGGGCCACATAGACCCGGGCGGCCCGCAGGCCCATGGCCTCCTCGGCAATGCGCCGGGCGTTCATCTCGGCCATTTCGATGCTGCCCTCGGCCACCTTCCGCACGCCCAGCACCTGGCGCTTGCCGTCCAGGCACAGAACGTACACCATCTCGTTCCGGGCCCCGAAGAAGTAGGGCTCCAGCCAGGGGTAAGCGTCGTCGGCGCTGTTGATGATGTCGCTGAGCCGGGTGCGGCTGGCCTGATAGCGGCCCAACAGGGCGGGCAGCATCCGCAGTAGCACGGCCGTGTGCTCCCCAACGCCCTTTACCTTGCGCAGCTCCTCCACCGACGCATCCAGCACACCGGACAGAGAGCCGAACTGCTCAATCAGGTCATGGGCCAGGCCGTTTACATCCCCCTGAGGGATAGAGTAGAAGAGCAGCAGCTCCAGCACTCGGTGGTCGGGCCAGCCCTCGATGCCCCGGGCCAGAAATTCCGCTTTCATCCGCTGACGGTGACCGGTATGACTGGCCATGAGGAATCGCTCCTTTCTCTCTAAAAACGCTTACTTCTTTGCGCCGTACTGCTCCAGATAAGCCTCCATCCAAAACGCGGGCGATCCCTGCGGGGATCGCCCGCGTTTTCCGGGGGGCACCAGTTCCCCCCGGAGGCCCCCCTCCGCTCTCCGAGGGGGACGATAAGATTTTTTCTTAGCCCTTCGCTCCGTACTGCTCCAGATAAGCTTCCATCTTGGCCTTCATCTCGTCGTCGATGTAGACCTTGCCGTCCACGGGGTTATTGTGGAGGAAGTCGATGACCTCACGCACGGTGACGATGGGGAAGACCTGGATGCCGTAGTCCTCACGCAGCTCGTCCAGGGTGGAGCAGTCACGGGTACCCCGCTCCATGCGGTCCACCGAGACAAACAGGGCCTTCATGTTCACGTTGGCCACGTGCTTAAAGAGCTCAATGGACTCCCGCACAGCAGTGCCGGCGGTGACCACGTCCTCGATGATGGCCACGTTGTCCCCGTCCTGGGGCTTGTAGCCCACCATGGAGCCGCCCTCGCCGTGGTCCTTGGCCTCCTTGCGGTTGAAGCAGTAGGGCAGGTCCCGGTCATAGTTGCGGTACAGGGAGGCGGCGGCGGACACCGCCAGAGGGATGCCCTTGTAGGCGGGGCCAAACAGGCAGGTGATGCCCTCGGGCATGTGCTCCTGGATGCAGGCGGCGTAGTAGTCGCCCAGCTTGGCAGCCTGGGCGCCGGTCTTATAGTTGCCGGTGTTGACAAAGTAGGGGGTCTTGCGGCCGGACTTGGTGGTAAAGTCCCCGAAGGTCAGCACGCCGGAGCGCACCATAAAGGTAATAAATTCTTCCCGATAAGTCATCGTTGTTCCCTCACAGTTCTTTTTTCTATTTGACAGGGCGCAGCGCCCATGAGAAATCATTGTATTATACCACTTAATGCCCCGTCAGACAAGGAATTCTACCCTGTTTTTTCCTCCTTCTCGCCTCTCAGGTTCTCTCCCTTTACGGACCCGCGGCTTCCTGCTATAATGGAATCAAATCCATCTCCATACCCTTTGGGGAGAAAGGAACCGCGGTATGCCGAAAACATTGACCCGTATGTACGCTGCCCTATCCAAAGCCATAGGCTTTCTTCCGTCAGTTCCCCGGAATCTGCTGGTCACTCTTCTGTTTTTGTGCATCGCCTATGTGGTCAGCAGCATCCTGCTGGGCCATACCGGCGCGGAAAATAACTCCGCTCTGGTTTTTGTGCTGGCGGTGGTCTGTATCTCCTCCCTGACCGACGGCTACGCATACGGCATTGCCGCCTCTCTGGTGGGCGGATTTTGTATCAACTACTACTTCATGTTCCCCTACCGGGTCTTCTCCCTGAGCTACGCGGGCTACCCGGTGGCCATGGTGAGCATGGTGGCCATCTCCTCGGTGGTGTGCGCCCTCACCTCCCGAGTAAAGCTCCAGGCCATTGAGGCCATCAAGCGGGAACAGAACACCAAAACGCTCTACGAGCTCAATGCCCGCCTCAACGAGGAGAAAAACGCCATCCAGCTGGAGGCCGACCGGGAGGCCATCCGGGGCAACATCCTGCGTGCGGTGTCCCACGACCTGCGCACCCCCCTCACCGCTATTTCCGGCGCCGCCACTGTATTGCTCTCCGCCGACGAGGTCAAAAACTCGGAGAAAAATCTCTCCCTGGTCCAGGACATCAAAAGCGACGCCGACTCCCTCATTGCCATGGTGGAAAACCTGCTGTCTATTACAAAAATCCGGGACGGCGTGATGCCTCTCAACAAGCAGGAGGAGATGCTGGAGGAGGTGGCCGGCGACGCCCTGCTCACCATCCGCCGCCGCTTCCCCGCCTACCACATCTCCCTGGAGCTGTCGGAGGATATTCTCTATCTCCCCATGGAGCCCATGCTCATCAAACAGGTGATGGTCAACCTGCTGGAAAACGCCATCCGCCATTCCGGCGACCACGACCACATCCGCCTGCACCTGTTCCGCCAGGATGACTGGGCGGTGGTGGAGGTGCGGGACCGGGGAAAGGGCATCTCCCCAGAGGTGCGCCAGGCGGTGCAGTCGGGCCGTCCCCTGTCCGCCCGGCTCTCCGACGACTCGTCCCGGGGAATGGGTATCGGACTTTCTGTGTGTCAAAGCATCATCAAAGCCCACAACGGCTTCTTTGCCGCCGGCAACGACCCGGAGGGCGGAGCAGTCTTCCGTTTTGGCCTGCCACTGGAGGAAACCAACGATGAATGAAAAACGTGTGATCCTCGTCATCGAGGATGAAAAGACTATCAGCAACTTTATCTGCCGCGCCCTCACCGCCAACGACTACAAGGCCATCCCCGCCTTCAGCGGCAAGGAGGGCCTGTCCCTGTTCTTCTCCCACGGCCCTGACCTCATCCTGCTGGATCTGGGTCTGCCCGACATGGACGGCATGGACATTCTGAAGGAGGTCAGCGGCCTGCCTCAGGAGACCCCTGTCATCATCATCTCTGCCCGAGACCGGGAGTCGGAGAAGGTGAAGGCTCTGGACATGGGGGCAGATGACTACATCGTAAAGCCCTTCGGCGTCTCCGAGCTGCTGGCCCGCATCCGCACCACTCTGCGCCGCAGTGACCGGCTCAAGCTGTCCCAGGGCTCCCAGAAGGACGTGTACCATATCAAGGACCTGACGGTGGACATCGCTAAGCACCAGGTGCTGCTGGACGGAGAGGAGATTCACTTCACCCAGAACGAGTTCAAGATCCTGGAGCTTTTGTGCATCCATGCGGGCAAGGTCCTCACCTATGATTTCATTCTGGAGCATGTCTGGGGCCCCTACGGCGGCACCAGCAATCAGATCCTCCGGGTGAACATGGCCAACATCCGCCGCAAGCTCAAGGAGAATCCCTCCGACCCCAAATATGTCCTCACCGAGCTGGGCATCGGCTACCGGATGCTGGAAGATTGACTCTCTTATACACTGCTTTGGGCCCCGGCGCACGCTCTGCGCCGGGGCCCTTTACAACATTTTAACAGCAGAAATTCTTACATTAACGCCGCGTTTATCTCCCGGAGTCTATAATGGACTTTGTTGAACGGGTCCCCTTCCGGCCCGTCAACCGGCTTTACATAGCCAGCGTCTGAGGGTCCCTCACTTCCCTTCAGACGTCCCCCATCCAGGCGTGTGTGCCGGCGGTTTTCTTCTCTCTCCAAAACCCGGCCGGCCAAGTCCTCCACGCCCGGCATCCATCCGCGGCCCTCTTTCCGCCAAAAGAGGGCCGCCTTTTTTTGCAAAAAGCGGCCCTTCGTCTCTGCTAAGGCGGCAGCAGTACCTGGCGCAGCCGGTCCACGGCCCGGCGCTCCAGCCGGGAGATCTGCACCTGGGACACCCCAAGCACCCGGGCGGTGTTGGTCTGGGTGAGCCCCTTGTAGTAGCGCAGCAGCAGCACCTCCCGCTCCCGCTCCGGCAGCTGCTCCAGCGCTCCCCGCAGGGCGATGCGCTCCACCAGCCCCTCCTCCATACCGCCGGCACTGAGCACCCCCTCCAGGGTCAGCCCGCCCTCTCCCGTTTCGGCCTGGAGGGAGACCACCGGGTCGGCGGCGGTCTCGGCGGCAGCGATTTCCTCCGGGGTCAGTCCGGTCGCCTGGGCCAGTTCGGACAGGGCGGGCTCCCGCCCCAGGGTGCTCCACAGCTGGCTGCGCGCCCCCCGGATGAGAGCTCCCTGCTCCTTGAGTCCCCGGCTCACCTTCACCGCCCCGTCATCCCGCAAAAAGCGTCGAATTTCCCCGGCAATCTTGGGCACCGCGTAGGTGGAAAACTGGGTGCCGAAGGCAGGGTCAAAGCCCCGCACCGCCTTCAAAAACCCCAGGCAACCCAGTTGGTACAGGTCGTCCGGCTCTACCCCCCGGCCGTAGTAGCGCCGCACCACCGACCAGATGAGGCCGTTATTTTCCTCCAACACCTGTTCACAGGCCCGGTTGTCCCCTTCCCGGGCGGCCTGCAGCAGTTCCGGTGCGGTGGCCGTGCCGCTCATCGCCCCAGACGGCGGGCGATCTGCCGCCGCATAGTGACGGTGGTCCCCTTCCCTGGGGTGGAGCGCACCCGCAGCGTATCCATAAAGCTCTCCATGATGGTAAAGCCCATGCCGGAGCGCTCCTCGCTGCCGGTAGTGAACAGAGGGGTACGGGCCTGCTCCACGTCGGCGATGCCCACCCCCCAGTCCTTCACCACGATCTCCAGCTCATTGCCCGCCCGGAAGCGCAGCTTCTTGACTATTTTCCCCAACCGGTCGGGGTAGGCGTGGACAATGGCGTTGGTCACCGCCTCGCTGACGGCGGTCTTGATGTCGTTGATCTCCTCCAGAGTGGGGTCCAGCTGAGCGGCAAAGCAGGCCGCCGCCGTGCGGGCAAACCCCTCGTTGGCCGAGCGGCTGGAGAACTCCAGGGTCACGTAATTTTCCACCTTCATATGTATCCCCTCTTTCATTGGAAGCGAACGAGCTTGTTCAGGCCCGCGGTATCAAACACTCTCTGCGCCTGCTGAGGGGTATGGACCACCGTCATGGTGCCCTGGATCTGGGCCATGCGGCGGCTGGCCCGCAGCAAAACCGCGATGCCCGAGCTGTCGGTAAAGGTCAGGCCCCCCAGGTCCAGGGTCAGGGTGCGGGGCAGAGCCGCGTCGATCTGCCGGTCCAGCTCCTCCATGACCTCCTTGGCTCGGTGGTGATCCAGCTCGCCGGTGACGGCGGCGGTCAGGTGCCGTCCCTCTTCTGTACAGGTCACTGCCATGGTATTCTCTCCTCTCCCCTCCCGCCGGGCGGGGCAAAATCAAAGCGTCCGCGGCCTTTCAGCCGGGACGCTTCCGATTATAGGGCATGTCCCCCGTCACATTCCCCTGTATTCTGTCGCCCCGGGACGGGCAGCGTATTTTTTCCACCGTTTCGGGCAGGCTGTGGAAACAGCGGTTTACAAATTTCGCTCCGGGCGGTATGATGAAAAGGAATCCGCCGCCCCCGCGGCCCCGGGAGGTCCTACCGTGTCCAAACAGATCCATCTCACCTCCGGCCCCATCACCAGCCAGCTCATCCGGCTGTGTCTGCCTCTGCTGGCGGCCAATGTGCTCCAGCAGCTGTACAACATCATCAACTCCCTCATCGTGCGCCACTACATCGGCGGCGATGCCTTTGCGGCTCTTGGTGTGGCCGAGAGCGTGATGAACCTGTTCATCTATGTCATTACCGGAGCCTGCATGGGCGCATCCGTGCTGGTGGCCCGGTTCTTCGGGGAGCGCAACTTTCCCCGCCTGCGCCGGCAGCTGTTTGTCTCCGGCGTGCTCATTGGCGGCACCACCCTGGTGGCCGTCACCCTGACCCAGCTGTTCCTGCCCCAGCTGCTCCGGCTCATTTCCACCCCGGATGAGCTGATGGCGGACACCACCGCCTATCTGCGGGTCATTCTGGTGGGCATGCTCTTTACCTTCGCCTATAACTACCTTGCCTCCACCCTGCGGGCCATCGGCAACACCAAGGCGGCCCTGTACTTCCTCTTGGCCTCCCTGGGGTACAATCTCCTTGCCGCCTGGATCCTGGTGGCCCAAATGAAGCTGGGCATTGTAGGCACTGCCCTGGCCACCTCCAGCGCCCAGCTGCTCTCCGCCCTGCTGTGCCTTGCCTACATGCGCAAAAAGCTCTCCTTCCTGCGCATCCGAAAAACGGACATGCAGCTGGAGCCCATGCTCATGCGGCTGACCACCAGCTATGCCGCGGTGGCCGCCCTCCAGCAGTCCAGCCTGTACCTGGGCAAGCTGATGATCCAGAGCGCGGTCAACGGCATCAGTACCGACGCCATTTCCGCCTTTACCGCCACCACCCGGGTGGAAAACTTCACCCAGGCCTTCGGTATCAGCGCCTGTGAGGCCATCGCCATTTTTGTGGCCCAGAACCAGGGAGCCAAGCAGTACCGACGGGCCAACCGGGGATTTCTCCAGGGCTTTGCCATCACTACCGCCATCGGTCTTGGCTTCTCCCTGTTGCTGGGCTTCTTTGCCCAGCCCATGGTGTCCCTGTTTTTGGGGGACGACCTGCAGAGCATCCCCCTGGGCGTCTCCTATCTCCAGCTTATGGCCTGGTTCTACTTCCTCTCCTTCATCGGCCACTCCTATGTGGGCCACTACCGCGGCATCGGCCGCATGAACATCACCTTCTTCGGCACCACCTTACAGATCGTGGTGCGGGTGATCGGCACCTATCTGCTGGTAGGCGCTATGGGATTGGACGCGGTGGCCCTGTCCACCGGCCTTGGCTGGGTGGTCATTGTCCTCTTCCACTCCACCGTTTACCTGCTGGAGCGGCGAGGCATCGGCTATCACCTGTCCAGCGAGGACGGTCCTCCTCCCAAACAGGCATAAAAAATCGGCGAACCAAACTTGGTTCGCCGATTTTTTATTCTGTTTATTAAGAATGTTCTTCTGGTTTCACCCAGAAGCGAAACGCAGTTTCGCGCCAAAGTTCTTTTGCCTACTTTTCTTTCAAGAAAAGTAGGTTAAGAAAGCGAAAAAGAGCCGCGCACCAGGACCTTCACCGTGCTGTCGCCGGCGGTGATGTAGTGGTCGGTCATGGTGGCCATGTACAGGTGATTCTGTACCAGGGCGCCGCCGTGATTGAGGTTCTCCCCGGTGGTGGTATCCACCAGAGCGGGATTCACCGCCGCGCCGGCCGTGGCGCTGCCCACTCGGAGCATAACCTCCGCTCCCAGGCCCAAATTCATCCGCTGGCCCGCAGACAGGGTGACCACCTGGTAGGAGGCGCTGCCGCCAGTGCCCGACTGGCCCGCCAGCTGCTCAAACTGGGTAGTCAGCTCCTGCGCCTTGGCGTCTGCCTTGTCCTGGGTGGACTTCACCAAATCCGGGAGCACCGTCTGGGTGAGATAGCTCAGGGTGACCAGGGGGTCGTTCTGGTCTCCGGCCGCCAGCGCTCCCGCTCCTGCCGCCAGACAGGTGCCGGCCAGACAGAAGGCAGCCAGGCGGATCTTCCAGGTTCCCATCTTTTTCATTCTGATGTACTCCTTTTATCGTCGCGTTTCCTATGTAAACCGCCCGCAGGCGGTTTCCCTCCCGGTCTACACCATGGTCTCCGGATGGAGTCCAAAGCTGACCGCGATGGCGTTATCTACCTTTTTCATCGCCTTCTCATCCACCTTCCCCATGTGCTCCCGCAGACGGCGCTTATCCAGGGTGCGGATCTGCTCCAGCAGGACGATGGAGTCCTTGGGCAATCCGCAGCTGAGGGCGGAGAGAGGGATATGGGTGGGCAGCTTGGCCTTCCCGGTCTGGGAGGTAATGGCCGCAGCGATGACAGTGGGGCTGTGGCGGTTTCCGGTGTCGTTCTGCACGATGAGCACCGGACGCACGCCGCCCTGCTCACTGCCCACCACCGGGCTGAGATCGGCGTAAAAAATGTCGCCTCGTTTCACACTGTTGTCCACGTACATTCACACTCCGCTGGAAAATAGTACGCGTTACAGGGCCTTCCCGGTCCTTTATGTAACGCTGTACTATGATTCTCCCACGGGGCAGAGGGGATTATACGTCGCTGGGGTCAGAAAATTTTCGCCTCCGCGCCTTCCCTGCCGCAGGCGGACAGCCTGCCGCTCCACACCATCCTATGCCGCCCAAGGGCGGCTGGGCACTCAGGGCAGATAGATCCTGGGAACGCGGGGATTGAGGTCGCAGAGAAGCTCGTAGACAATGGTGCCCGTCAAGTCGGCCGCTTTTTCAGTCAGTTCCGGGCCGTAGACCAGCGCGATGTCGCCCGGCTTCACGTCGGGCAGATCGGTGACGTCCACCATACACATATCCATGCACACCCGGCCCACAATGGGACAGGGAACGCCGTGGATTTCCATAACCATGCGGTTGGACAGGCTGCGGGGATAGCCGTCGCCGTAGCCGATGGGCACCACCGCCAGCTTGGAATCCCGCTTCAAAACGGCAGTTCTGCCGTAGCTGACACAGGTACCGGCAGGCAGCTCTCGCACAGCGGCGATGCGGCTTTTCACCGTCATCACCGGGCGCAAACCCGGGCCGTCCAGCCCCTCCATCTCAGGAGCGGGATAGTAACCGTACAGGGCAATACCGGGGCGCACCATGTCCATATGGGTACAGGGATAGTTTAGCACAGCCCCGCTGGCCCCGCAATGGCAAATTTGAAAGGTAACCCCAATCTTTTCCAAGGTCTGCTTAGCATCCAGAAACTTGGTGAGCTGCCCCATGGTGTACTCCTCGCTGCTGTCGGCGTCGGCAAAATGGGTGAACATTCCCTCCGCCTTCAGGCCGGGCAGCGCGCACAGCCAGGCGATTTCCTGGGCGGTCTGTTCCCCTTGCCAAAGGAAACCCAGGCGGCTCATGCCGGTGTCCAGCTTCACATGGATGGTGAGCGTCTTTCCCGCCGCCACTGCCGCATCCGAGAGAGCCTGTCCGGTGGCCAGGTCCCCCACCGCCTGGGTCACCTGATACTCCAGCAGCATGGGGGCCAGTTCCACAGGAGTGTTGCCAAGGCACAGGATGGGCAGGGTGATCCCCGCCTGGCGCAGCTCCCTGGCCTCGTCCACACAGGCCACCGCCAGCATGTCGGCCCCCAGCTGCTCCAGCTTTTGGGCCACCTGCACCGCCCCATGGCCATAGGCGTTGGCCTTGCACACGCCCAAAAACCGGCAGCCCGCAGGCAGCATGGCGCGCAGAGCCCGGTAGTTATGTTCCAGGGCGGACAGGTCGATCTCCGCCCAGGTTCTCATCTTTGTGGTGTCCATCTTTGATTCCTTCTTTATGTCTTTGTAAATTCCGTGATCTCACAGGTAATGACCCGCCGTCCGTCCTGACTGATCTCCCCACCGGTGAGGGCGTGGGTCTGGGTGTCAAACCACAAGGTCACCTCACGCCCGGTGCCGGCATCCTCCTCCGGGTCGGCGCAGTGTACCTCCAGCACCCCGTCAGCCAGCGTACAACGGTCGATATACTGGGTGCGGGCGGCCTCCACCAGGGTGGGCAGAGCGCTCACCGGGGACAGGCTCTCCCCGTCCAGAAATCCGGTCTCCAGGCTCAGGTCCTCATATTCCAGAGTACCCTTGTCCCCATCCATACGGGCGGTGACCCCGGCGAGCATCCCCGGCTCCCGGATGACCACGGTGGTCTCCTCCCCGTCGCTGGTGACAGACAGGGTAAAGTCATAGACCCGCTGGCCGTAGTCTGCGTTCACCTGAGCCTGGAGAGAGTAACCGGTCATGGCCATATACTCCCCGCGAATGGCTACCGCCAGGGCCTCCGCCCCGGTCTCACCCTCTTGCCCGCCGCCGCAGCCTGTCAGCAGCAGGAACATCATTGGTAGGAAAAGCAGCCGCTTTATCACGCTGTTCCCTCCAAAATGGTTGATTCAGATTTCTGTCTGAGAACACTCCAACAGCACCTGGGGAATGGTGTCCAGCAGGTCGCTGGGGAGCATGGCGTACTCCCCCAGCTTCTGGGCGCACTTGTCCCCCGCCTTTCCGTGGAACCACACCGCCCAGGCAGCCAGCTCCGAGAGGTCCGTGTACTGCCCTACCAAATGCTTCTGCCCCCACAGGGCGGCGATCATACCGGACAGCACATCCCCCGAGCCTCCCTTGGCCATGCCCGGGTTGCCGGTCCCGCAGATCCAACACTGGCCGGAAGGGGCGGCGGTCACCGTTCCGTGGCCTTTCAGTACCACGGTACAGTGATGCGCTTTGGCAAAGGAGCGGGCAGCACTCAGCCGGTCCGTCACCGGCAGAGAAGTACCGGTGAGCCGTGCATACTCCCCGGCGTGGGGGGTAAGGACGGTGGGGGCGGAGCGTTTGTCCAGAATATCTATATGCCCCACCAAGGCATTTATGCCATCGGCGTCCAGCACCACAGGGATGTCCAGGTCCTCCAACAGGGCGCGCACCAGCTTCTCGGTCTTGGGGTGGCGGCCCAGGCCGGGTCCGATGAGAGCCACATCACAGCCCCTTGCCTTCTCCAGAATTTCTTCGTACTTCTCCGGCAGAGGGAAGGGCATAGCCTCGTCACACTTGACAGCCAAGATGTGGTAGATCTCACGGGGCACACCCAAAAAGACCAGTCCCGCTCCCGTGCGCAGGGCTGCCCGGGCGGCCAGGTTGGGCGCGCCGGTGTAGCCCTCGCTGCCCGCCAAAAGAAACAGCTTGCCAAAGTCCCCCTTGTGGCCGTCCACCGGGCGGCGGGGAAGATTGCGGCACACGTCGCCGGGCATGGCCCAGCTTTGCTCCGGAGCGCGCCAAATCTGACGGTTGAGCAGCTCCCAAGGGATGCCAATATCAACAGCCTGAACCTCTCCGGCCCGGCCCGCGCCGGCGTCCAGATAGAGGCCAGGCTTGGCACAGGTGAAGGTGACGGTCACCTTGGCCTGGACCGCGTCCCCCAGAATTTCTCCTGTGTCCCCGTATACCCCGGAGGGCAGGTCGCAGGAGACCACCGGGGTGTGCATCCGGTTGAGCCACTGCACCAGAGTCAAAAATTCCCCCGCCAGTGGGCGCTGAAGCCCCACCCCGAACAGGGCGTCCACAAAGCAGTCGCAGGTGGACATCCAGACGGTGGTGCGCTGGTCATTGAGATCCAGGGATTCCAGCTCGCCACCGGCCTCTCTCAACTTTTCCTCCATGGCCCGCTCGTCCTGCGTCATCTTTGCCCGGTCTCCCACCAGAAAGGTGCGGACCCGGTATCCTGCCTCCAGCAAGATCCGGGCAGCGGCCACGCCGTCTCCTCCGTTGTTGCCCGGTCCGCAGAAAATACCGATGCGCTGGGTAGGATCGGTGTTTTTGGACTCCACAATAGAGCGCAGCTCTTTCATCTCTCGCTGCTCCTCCGCCGTGGGCTCCTCCCCTGTTTTCACCATAAAGCACACGGAGGTGGCCTCTCCCAGGACACCCTTTTTTCTTTCAGGCCGTTTGACCTCTCCAACCAGATTCATCACCGTCTGGGCTACCGCCTGGGCGGCGTTCTCCATCAGCTCCAGGGATGGAATGCCCCGCTCCTCAATGGCAATGCGGTCCAGTTCCTTCATCTGTGCCGTGCTGGCCAGAATCTCCATGCTGCCGCGCTCCTTTCTCCCGGGACGTTTTTGCACATTGTACCACGTTTCTGTGGATAAAAAAAGTGGGACGCCCTGGGCGTCCCACAAAATATTTACTTCAAAAATCCGTTGACGATCTGCTCCTCGGCTTCCTTCTCGGTGAGTCCCAGGGTCATCAGCTTGATGAGCTGCTCACCGGCGATCTTGCCGATGGCGGCCTCGTGGATGAGCTCGGCGTCCACACAGTTGGCGGTCACCTCGGGGATGGCGGCCACCACGCCGTTGTCCATGATGATGGCGTCGCACTCGGAGTGGCCGTGGCACTTGGCGTTGCCGTTGATGCGGGCCAGGAACACCTGCTTGGAGTCCTCCCGGGCCACGGAGCGGGAGATGACGTTGGTGTGGCAGTCTTCACCGTTCAGGTCCACGGTAAAGTCGGACTTGGCCAGCTGCTTGCCGTGGGTCATTACCTTCTCCTTGATGATCAGCGTGGAGCGGGGACCCAGGGTGGCCTTGGTGGTGCGGACGGTGGAGTCCACGCCCTTGATCTGGGTGGTCTCCATCTCCATGTAGCTGCCCTCGTCCATCTCCACCACGGTGGTGGGGTTCATGATGTTCTCGCCCATGCCGTCGCCCTCGCCGTAGTGGCGCTCCACGTAGCGCACCCGGGCGTTCTTGCCCACGTAGAAGGTGTGGATGCCGGAGTGCTCGGAGTTCTGCACGCCGCAGTTGTGGATGCCGCAGCCGGCCACGATGGTAACGTCGCAGTCCTCGCCGATGAAGAAGTCATTATACACCGTCTCCTGCAGGCCGCTCTGGCTGAGCACCACGGGGATGTGCACGCTCTCGTTCTTGGTGCCGGGCTTAATGATGATGTCGATGCCGTCCTTGTCCTCTTTGGAGACGATATCGATGTTGGCGGTGGTGTTTCGGGCGGCCTTCTGGCCGTTGGCCCGGATATTGTAGGCCCCTTCGGGCACTTCGTGCAGATCAGCTACCTGCTCCAGCAGGCTCTTTTGAATTGCGTCCATAACTTGTCCCTCCTCAGCCTTTGCTCACTTTACCTTGTCGCTCAGGGCGCTGCACACGCCGGGGGCAGCCCCCAGCAGCTCGGGCAGGATCTCGTCCCGGGTGCCCTGGGAACGCACCTGGCCGTCGGCCAGCACAATGATGCGGTCGGCAATGTTCAGGATGCGCTCCTGGTGGGAGATGATGAGAATGGAGCCGTTGATCTTCTCATGCAGGTGCTCAAAGACCTGGATGAGGTTGGAGAAGGACCACAGGTCGATGCCCGCCTCCGGCTCGTCAAAGACGGACAGCTTGGTGCCCCGGGCCATGATCATGGCGATCTCAATGCGCTTGAGCTCGCCGCCGGACAGGGAGCCGTCCACCTCACGGTCAATGTAGTCCTTGGCGCACAGGCCCACCTCGGAGAGGTAGTTGCAGGCCTCAGGCACGCCGATATTCTTGCCGCTGGCCAGGGTGATGAGGTCCTTTACCGTCAGGCCCTTGAAGCGCACCGGCTGCTGGAAGGCAAAGCTGATGCCCCGCTGGGCCCGCTGGGTAATGTCCAGGTCGGTGATGTCCTCCCCGTCCAGCAGGATGCGGCCGGCGGTGGGCTTATAGATGCCGGCGATGATCTTAGCCATGGTGGACTTACCGCCCCCGTTGGGGCCGGTGATGGCCACAAAGCGCTCGTCGATGGTCAAATTGATATCCCGCAGGATGCCCTTGTTGTCGCCGTCCTGCTCGACGTCATAGCTGATGTGCTGTAACTCTAGCATGGGGTTGTCCCTCCGTTATCCTCTTCCGGCCCCACAGCCGGTGTTGTACATTCAGTTTGCCCGCCGGGGGAGATCCTTAGCAGGCAGTCTTTTTATTTTACCACTCTCCCGGTGGTTTGTCTATTGATTCCAGGGGCTGATCCCCTCTTTTTACGCTTTTTTCAACCGCGGGGGGCTGTTTCCCTTGGAGTGGTTTCTATTATATCCCTAAAAACCTACCTTGTAAATAGGTTTTTAAGATTTTGTTTTTCCCAGCTCTACTCCGGGAAAGGGGGTTGCTTTTTCCCTTTTTTTGTGATATAAAAGTCCATAGTCGAAATGCGAAGAACGGGAAAATAGGGTGTTTTCTTCTGTCAGAGAGGGCGGGTCACCGGCTGAAAGCCTGCCTGGGAAGCTTCCCCTTGGTTCGCCCGGGAGCGGCCCCCGAGAGGGGGACGGTGGTTCCGCCGTTACGGGAAATGAAGTGCGTGTCCAAGGACGCGAATGCGGGTGGTACCGCGGAAGGGTTGCCTTTCGTCCCAATTGATTGGGATGAAAGGCTTTTTTGTTTTCTTTTTCGGAGGCACACAATGTTTACGCGACGGATCTGTTCCCTGTTTGCATGCTCTGCAGTGGCCCTGCTGCTCCTGGTTTTCTGCACCGGCGACAGCGCCCTCTCCGGCAACGGTCAGGCCCTGCCCATCCTCATGTACCACGATGTGGTAGAGGACGGTCAGCCCTATAACACCTGGACGGTGACGGCGGGGCGGTTTCGGCAGGACCTGCAGTGGCTGAAGGACCACGGCTATGCCTGCGTGCTCCCCCGGGAGCTGGCAAGGGGCCACCTTCCCAGAGGGAAGGCGGTGCTCATTACCTTCGATGACGGCTACGAGAGCAACTACCGCCTGGCCTTTCCCATATTAAAGGAGTTTGGAGACAAGGCGGCCATCGCCCTGGTTACCAAATCGGTGGACCAGGGGGAGCCCGGATTTCTCACCTGGGACATGTGCCGGGAGATGGAGGCGTCGGGTCTGGTGGAGTTTGGCTCCCACACCTATGATCTGCACCACGACCAGCCCCGGGGCATCCGGCGCGCGCCGGGCGAGACCCGGGAGGCCTATGACCAGCGAGTGCTCCCTGACCTGGAGACCAGTGTGGATCTGATCCAGAAGAATCTGAACACAAAGGTTCTCTACTTCGCCTATCCCTACGGCCAAAAGGAGCCATGGTCCAGCGACTTTCTCCAAAAGCGCTTTGCTATGACGGTGACCACTAAATATGGCCGGGCCAATCTCTCCGGCGGGCGGTACGACCTGCCCCGGTACACCATCAGCATGGAGGAATCGGTGGCCCACCATCTGGGCGGAACGCCCTGAGATCGTTTTCTCTGTGGAACGGCGCTTTGCCGTCCCCATTTCATCCAAAAAAGGAGTTATGAACCATGAAAGAACAGTTAGCCAACATTCGCGCCCAGGCGCTTGCCGCCTTTGAGGGCGCCCAGTCCACTGCCGAGCTGGACAGCCTGCGCGTCCAGTACCTGGGCAAGAAGGGCGAGCTCACCGCGGTGCTGAAGATGATGGGCAAGCTCTCCGCCGAGGAGCGCCCCGCCATGGGCCAGCTGGCCAACGAGGTCCGCGCCGCCCTGGAGCAGGCTCTGGAGGCCAAGGGCAAGGAACTGGAAGCCAAGGCCCTGGAGGACCGTCTGAAGGCCGAGGCCCTGGACGTCACCGTTCCCGGCAAGGCCGTGAAGGAGGGCCACCGCCACCCCATGTATATCGCTCTGGATGAGATCAAGGAGATCTTCATCGGCATGGGCTTCACCGTGCTGGACGGCCCCGAGGTGGAGCTGGCCGAGCTCAACTTCGACCGCCTCAACGCCGAGGAGGGCCACCCCTCCCGTGACTGGTCCGACACCTTCTACTTTGACGAGGACAGCCGGGTGATGCTCCGCTCCCAGACCTCCCCCATGCAGGTCCGGGCCATGGACACCATGCAGCTGCCCATCCGCATCATCGCCCCCGGCCGCGTCTACCGTAAGGACGAGGTGGACGCCACCCACTCCCCCATGTTCCACCAGGTGGAGGGCATGGTCATCGACAAGAACGTCACCATGGCCGACCTGAAGGGCACCCTGAACACCGTGGTAGAGAAGCTCTACGGCGAGGGCACCAAGACCCGTTTCCGTCCCCACCACTTCCCCTTCACCGAGCCCTCCTGCGAGATGGACGTACAGTGCCACAAGTGCGGCGGCGTGGGCTGCCCCACCTGTAAGGGCGAGGGCTGGATCGAGCTGCTGGGCGCGGGTATGATCCATCCCCGGGTGCTGGAGATGAGCGGCATCGACCCCAACGAGTACTCTGGCTGGGCTTTCGGCATCGGCCTGGAGCGTACCGCTATGCGCCGCTTCAAAATCGCCGACCTGCGTCTCATCTTCGAGAACGACGTACGGTTCCTGGAGCAGTTCTGAGTTTGCGATCTGCTGCCAGCGGGCGCATAGAATGCGCCTCCACAAAACAAAACAAGGGAGTTTTCATATATGAATTTATCGCGTAAGTGGCTCAGCGAGTTCGTCCCCGTTGAGGCCAATGATAAGGAATTTGCCGAGGCCATGACTCTGTCTGGCTCCAAGGTGGAGGTCACCTACGATCTGGGCGCTGAGATTTCCAACGTGCTGGTGGGCCGCGTGCTGGAGATGGCCCGCCACGAGAACAGCGACCACATGTGGGTCTGCCAGATCGACGTGGGCCAGGCAGAGCCTGTCCAGATCGTCACCGGCGCCTGGAACGTCCATGTGGGCGATCTGGTGCCTGTTGCCATGCACAAGTCCACCCTCCCCGGCGGCAAGAAGATCGAGAAGGGCAAGCTGCGCGGCGTGGTGTCCAACGGCATGCTGTGCGGTCTCAGCGAGCTGGGCCTGGACGAGCGTGACTTCCCCTACGCCGTCATTACCCCTGCCGCCATTCTGGGCGACTACAAGCCTCTGGACAAGGAGAAGCCCTCTATCCCCGCTGACATTCAGCCCGGCCACAAGATCTACGGCCCTGTGGTGGCCGCCAAGGTGGCCGCCATCGCTGTCACCGGCTACTCCGCCTATGAGGTGACTCTGGACACCGGCGACGGCTCCTGCACTGCTTCCACCACCTGCCCCAACCTTCACGATGGGGACCTGGTGGCCTACAACACCAAGGCCAATGCCATCTGCACTTTGGAGGACCTCCACGCCCAGCAGGCCGAGTTCCCTCACTGCATCCCCGACGGCATCTTTATCCTCAACGAGGACTGCAAGCCCGGCGACGACCTCAAGCCCGTCATCGGTGCGGACGACCACGTGGTGGAGTTTGAGATCACCCCCAACCGCCCTGACTGTCTCTCCGTGATCGGTCTGGCCCGTGAGGCCGCCGCCACCTTCAACGCCCCCCTCACCCTCCACGATCCCGTGGTTAAGGGCGGCGCGGACGGCAATCTGATGGAGCTACTGGACGTGGAGACCCCCGCTTCCGACCTGTGCCAGCGCTACACCGCCCGGATGGTGCGCAACGTAAAGATCGCCCCCTCCCCCAAGTGGATGCGGGAGCGTCTGCGCTCCATGGGTGTGCGTCCCATCAACAACATCGTGGACATTACCAACTACGTCATGCTGGAGTACGGCCAGCCCATGCACGCCTTTGACTACCGCTATGTGAAGGGCGGCAAGATCATTGTGCGCCGGGCCAAGGAGGGCGAGGAGCTCACCACCCTGGACGGCCAGGTGCGCAAGCTCACCGCCAATCACCTGGTCATCGCCGACGAGACCCGGGCCGTAGGCCTGGCGGGCATCATGGGCGGCGAGAACAGCGAGATCGTCTCCGACACCGTGGACGTGGTCTTCGAGTCTGCCTGCTTCGACGGCACCTGCATCCGCAAGGGCGCCCTGGCTCTGGGCATGCGTACCGAGGCTTCCGCCAAGTTTGAGAAGGGCCTGGACCCCCTGAACACCCTGCCCGCTGTCAACCGCGCCTGCGAGCTGGTGGAGATGCTGGGGGCCGGCGAGGTGCTGGACGGCACCATCGACATTCTCAACTACGTGCCCCAGCCCCGCGTTCTCAAGCTGGAGCCTGAGAAGATCAACGCCCTGCTGGGCACCGACATCGGTGAGGCCGAGATGGTCTCCATCCTCAAGAAGCTGGACTTCCAGGTGGAGGGCGATCAGGTGACCGTGCCCTCCTGGCGCGGCGACGTCATCGGCATGGCCGACCTGGCGGAAGAGGTGGCCCGTTTCCACGGCTACAACAACATTCCCACCACCCTCATGCGCGGTCAGACCACCCTGGGCGGCTTCTCCGAGGAGGAGAAGCTGGAGCGTCAGCTGGGCTCTGTGTGCCGCTCCATGGGCTTTGATGAGATCATCACCTACTCCTTCATTTCCCCCACCTGCTACGATAAGATCCGCTGGGCCGCCGACGATGCCCGCCGGGAGTCCTTCAAGATCCTCAACCCCCTGGGCGAGGACACCTCCATCATGCGTACCACCGTCCTGCCCTCCATGCTGGAGATCCTGACCCGGAACTACAACTACCGCAATCAGAACGTGCGCCTCTACGAGGTGGGACGCATCTACCTGCCCGGCGGCGAGGACGGCCTGGCCGTGGAGAACAAGATCCTGTCCATGGGTGCCTACGGCGAGGATATGGACTTCTACACCCTGAAGGGCTGCGTGGAGGCCATTCTGAAGGACCTGCGGGCCTCCGACGTCCGCTTTGTGGTGCCCAGTGAGACCAATCCCTCCTATCATCCCGGCCGTGTGGCGGATGTCTACGTGGGTGATCGCCGCATCGGCGTAATGGGGCAGGTCCACCCCCTGGTGGCTCAGAACTACGGCGTGGACGCTCAGTTCTACTGCGCCGAGCTGGAGCTCAAGGAACTGATGGCCGCCAAGGGCGCCGATCCCGAGTACGTCCCCCTGCCCAAGTTCCCCGCCGTCACCCGGGACATCGCCGTGGTGTGCGACGAGGCCGTCACGGTGGGCGCGCTGGAGGACTGCATCCGCAAGGGCGCCAAGGGTCTGCTGAAGGACTGCAAGCTCTTCGACATCTACCGCGGCAAGGGCGTGGACGAGGGCAAGAAGTCCGTAGCCTTCAGCCTGGTGCTCCGCGCCGACGACCGTTCTCTCACTAGTGAAGAGGCTGACGAAGACGTGAAGAGCATCCTGGCTGCCCTGGAGAAGGACCTGGGTGCCATCCTCCGCTAACCCCGCTTTCTTGAAAGAAAGCTTGGCAAAGAACTTTGTGCGAAACTTCGTTTCGCCTCTGCGCCCGTAGGGTAGTCGGGTAGGAAAATCCCCGTTCTCCTCGCCTGATACACCAACCAAAAATATAAATCCCGGCCAGACGTTTGTCCGGCCGGGATTTTTCTTGCCTCTTTTTCACCGATGCCGCCAAACCAGCATAGTCTGAGGCAGATTTGGAAAGGACGGCGATGATTCTATGGCGGATGAAAAACACATCCAGTATTTTCTGGGGGCCAACTCCCCCTCCGGCTTTTACTCCCTCTACGACCACCTGCTGCCCCCCGAGCGGGCCAGCCGGTTCTACATCCTGAAAGGCGGCCCTGGCTGCGGCAAGTCCACTCTCATGCGCAAGGTGGCCCGCCGGGCCGAGGAGGCGGGCGAAACGGTGGAGTACACTCTCTGCTCCGGCGATCCCGACTCCCTGGACGCCATTCTCCTGCCCCGGCTGGGGGTAGCGATCGTCGACGGCACCGCTCCCCACGTGGTCGAGCCCAAATATCCCGGTGCGGTGGAGGAGTACGTCAACCTGGGTCGTGCCTATCAGAGAGAAGGGTTGCAGGAGGTGAAGGGAGAGCTCATGTCCTGCATGACAGGCTACAAGGCCTGCTACCAGCGGGCCTATCGGTGTCTGGGTGCGGCGGCAGCCATCCAGGAGGATTTGAGGGCCACCCTTACCACCCCCGCCCTGGAGGAGCGGCTGGCCAAACGGGCCAAAGGGATTCTCAGCCGGGAGCTGAAAGCTCGTCCCGCGCTGCCCGGACAGGTAAAGCAACGCTTTCTGGGCGCAGTCACCCACAAGGGGGTTATCACGCTCTACGACACAGCCCTCATTCAGTGTCCCAAGGTCTATGAGCTCCATGACCGCTGCGGCCTAGCCCATGGGCTGCTTACCCATCTGCTCTCCGGCGCGGTGGCCAAGGGCTATGATGTGGTGGCCTGCCCCGATCCCATGGCCCCCCAGCGTCTGGCCCATCTGCTCATTCCCCAGGCCGGGCTGGCCTTCCTCTCCGTCACCCCCGGTCAGTCTCCGGCGGAAAAACCCTGGCGGCGGGTACGCATCGAGACCGGCGTGGGCGGCGACCTGATGCGCCGCAGCCGCCCCCGCATCCGCTTTGCCCAGAAGGTGGGGGAGGCTCTCATGGAGGAGGCCGTGGCCTCCCTGGCCCAGGCCAAGGCCATGCACGACGACCTGGAGGCCATCTACCACCCCTACGTGGACTTCTCCCTGGTAGACCGCACCGCCCAGGAGCTGGCCCAGACCATTCTGAAGAAATAAAAATAGCCCCGCCCTGAGACCAATCTCACGGCGGGGCTGCGTTTCTTCGTTACTCTTTGGACAGATCCCGGAAGGCCAGGTTCAGATCCACGTTGCCCTGGATGCCCGGTACCGTTCCGGTGTGGGTATACTGCCACATCTCAAAGTCATAGTAAAAGTCGGGCTTTTCATCGTACTCCGCCAGCCAGAAGGAGAATTCGTCCAGCTGGTCCAGTTGGTAGTACAGGTATCCCTGCTCCTGGTTGAAGTAGACCATGGGGGTATACCCTCCTGCCCGCACCAGCTCGCAGAAGGTCTTGGCGCACTCGGTCATGCGCTCCCCCTCGATCTCGTCCGTACGTGCCTGCTGTCCGTCAATAAACTCCCAGTCAAAGACCACCGGATAGGTCACCGGGTAGTTGCGGATGGCCTCCAGCACGTAGTCGGCCTCCTCCTCTGCCTCCCGCACTGTGGTAGCCTGAGAGAAGAAGTATACGCCCACATCCAGTCCTGCCTTCAGGGCGCCTTCCATATTCTTCTGGAAGTTGGTGTCAGGCTGAATCGCTCCCTGGGAGTAGCCCCGGTAGCCCACCCGGATGATGGCAAAGTCCACCCCGGCGTCAGCCACCGCCTGCCAGTCGATCTCCCCCTGATAGACGGATACGTCCACACCCTGGAGGGCGTCGGGATAAGAAATCCACCCGTTTTCTCCCCGCACAAAGGCCTGGGGGATATAGGTGTTGCGCTCCACCCCATCCAGGGCGGTCATCTCCATATTGCGGTAATAAAAGGTATCCGGCTGCTGGCTCTGCCAGAACCAGTAGCCTCCGGCGCAGGCCACCGCCAGTACCAGCAACCCGAACAGCGCCTTTCCGATGCCGGTCTGCAGCAGCGGCCGTTTTTCGCTCCGCTTTCCAGCTCCTGCCTTGCCCATTCTGATAAGCCTCCTATATTCGGCCCGGAGGCCAATACGTAAAATTCTCCACCCTCTCCCCCGGTTTTGGGGAAAGGGCGGAGAATATTGTACCAGTTTTCGGTTCAAAAGGCAAGCTTTCTGCCCATTATCCCACCACGCGCTTGGCGATATCCACACTCTCCTTGGCATCTCGTGCATAGAAGTCCGCGGAGATCTCCTTGGCGTACTCGGGGGTGAGCACCGCGCCGCCCACCATGATTTTGCAGGGCAGCCCCGCGTCATGGAGCTGGGCAATGGTCTGGGCCATGCTCTTGAGTGTTGTGGTCATCAGGGCGGACAGGCCCACCAGGGGGGCCTCATACTTCCGGGCGGCTTCCACCACGGCGGCAGGGTCCACGTCCCGGCCAAGGTCGATGACGGTGTAGCCGTAGTTTTCCAGCAGCACCTTGACGATGTTCTTGCCGATGTCGTGGATGTCCCCCTTCACGGTGGCCAGCACCACGTTGCCGCGGCTCACATTGCCCCCCTCGCCGGTGGACAGCTTTTCCCGAATGACCTCAAAGGCGGCCTGGGCAGCGCCGGCCGACTGGATGAGCTGGGGCAGGAAAACCTTGTTCTGTTCAAAGTCGGCTCCCACCTGATCGAGCGCCGGGATAAGCACGTTATCCACAATGTCCATGGGAGCGGTGGTCTCCAGCAGAGCGCGGGTAGCCTGACCCGCCTCTCCCTTGAGTCCCGCGATGACCAGGTCCTTGAGAGACCGTCCCGTGGACTGGGGAGCCGCCGGGGCACTCCCAGCGGTGATGGAGGTGGACACGGAGGCATTGGCGTAGGCGGCAATAAACTCCCGGGCATCGGTATCCACGTTGGTGAGCAGGTGGAAGCACCGCACCGCTGCCATCATGGCGTCCACATTGGGGTTGATGATGGGCAGGTCCAGCCCGGCAGACATGGCCATGGTGAGGAAGTTCTGGTTCACCAGAGGCCGGGCGGGGAGACCAAAGGAGATGTTGGACACGCCCAACACCGTCTTCAGACCCAGCTCCGTTTTCACCCGATGAAGGGCCTCCAGAGTCTGGGAAGCCGCTGCCTGCTCGGCAGAGACCGTGAGGGTGAGGCAGTCGATATACACGTCCTCTCTCCGGATGCCAAGGGCCATAGCCCGCTCCAGAATGCGTTTGGCCACCTCAACGCGGGCCTGGGCGGTCTTGGGGATGCCGTTCTCATCCAGAGTGAGGCCCACCACCGCCGCGCCGTACTTCTTCACCAGGGGCAGGATGGTCTCCAGAGAGGCGCTCTCTCCGTTCACCGAGTTGACGATGGCCTTGCCGCAGTAGACCCGCAGGGCCTGCTCCAGCACCTTGGGGTCCGTGGAATCCAGCTGGAGAGGAGCGTCGGTGACTCCCTGGAGAGCCTTGACGGTGCGCACCATCATGTCCGCCTCGTCGATCTCCGGCAGGCCCACGTTCACATCCAGAATGTCGGCTCCCGCCTCGGTCTGAGCCAGAGCCTGACCCAGCATATAGTCCACATCGCCCCGCCGGAGGGCCTCCTTCATCAGCTTCTTGCCGGTGGGGTTGATGCGCTCGCCGATGACCCGCACCCGGTCAATGGGCACGGCCTGGGTGGCGCTGCACACGGCGGCGGGGACATGGCGGGGCACGTCCTTCACCGTCTTGCCCGCCAGCTCCTTGGACAGCAGGGCGATATACTCCGGCGTGGTGCCGCAGCAGCCGCCGAACACCTTCACACCTAGGTCGGCCAGAGCGGCCAGGCTCTGGGCAAACTCCAGGGGGGTAATGTCATAGCCCGACCCGTCGGGGTGGGGCAGTCCGGCGTTGGGCTTGAGGACGATGGGCAGGTTGGTCCACTTCAGCAGCTCCTCCACCAGAGGGGGCATCTCCCGGGGCCCCAGAGAGCAGTTGACGCCCACAGCGTCCGCTCCCAGGCCCTCCAGGGTAAGGGCGGCGGCAGCGGGAGAACAGCCCAGGAAGGTACGGCCGCTGGCCTCGTAGGTCATGGTGACCAGCACCGGGAGGTTGGAGTTCTCCTTGGCAGCCAGCAGGGCAGCACGGGCCTCCTGCAGGTCGGTCATAGTCTCGATGGCGATAAGGTCGGCTCCCGCCTTCACGCCTGCACGGACCACCTGGGCAAACAGGTCCACCGCGTCTTCAAAGCCCAGCATACCGGTGGGCTCCAGCAGTTGGCCGCAGGGACCGATGTCCAGAGCCACCAGGCCTCGTCCGGCGGCGGCCTCCTTGGCCACGGTGACTGCGGCGGTGACGATCTCCTCCACGGTGCGGCCGGTGCGCTCCAGCTTCTCCCGGTTGGCCCCGAAGGTATTGGCGTAGATGATCTGGGACCCGGCGTCCAGGTAGGCGGTGTGGATGTCCCGCAGCCAGTCGGGGTGCTCTAGGGCCACCAGCTCTGGGGTAGCGCCCACGGGCAGGCCCCGGGCCTGGAGCATGGTGCCCATGCCGCCGTCCAGCAGGACGGGGCGGTCGGTTTTTAACAGTTCAAGAAATTCCACAATGTCCACCTGACTTTCGGTATTGGCAGCTCTCCCGGGCGGGACAGCTCAGGCAGCTGCGCACGGTTTGTTGGATCTCCCCCCGGGCGATGCCCAGAATGGCGGTCACCGATTTGCGGGGGGTCAAAATATGGCTGGCGCTGGCGCACAGGCCGATCTTTCGGGGGGCGTCCAGCAGATGAAGGATCTCCCCCTGGAGCTCCAGAGGCAGGTCGCCGTAGCCGGGGCTAAATCGGAACGGGAAGGAGCAGCCGGGGAACTGGCTCTCGATCTCCTGCTCCACCTGGTCGCACACCTGCTCCACTCCGGCGGTGGCGCAGCAGTCCAGAGCCAGAGCCCGGAGCATGTCCCGGCTCTCCCAGCGGCGGATGAGGGCATCGGCCTGGGCGGAGAGGGTGGCGCAGAACACCGCCGCCCGCTCACAGCCCTCCAGGTGCTTGCGGAGATCCTGCCCCGGAAGGAGCAGTCCGCCCTCCAGGCGCACGCCGTCTTCCTCCAGGGTGATATCCAGCACCCGCCCTGTCCACCGGGGACGGGCCGCCGCCTCCATCTCCCGGGCACAGGTCTCTACCAGAGCCCGGGTTTCGGGGTCGGCCTTCTCGGCAGGGCAGCCCATGTACCGCAGCACCTCGTCCAAATCCAGAGGGGAAAGAGCGCTGATCACAGGGTACCTCCTAAATTATACGCGGCGGATGGAGGCCACGCTGTCGCTGATCTGCTTGGCCACCTGGGGATTATTCATGGTGTAGAGATGGATGCCATCCACCCCGGCGGCAATAAGGTCAGAGATCTGGTCGATGGCGTAGGCGATGCCGGCCTCCCGCAGGGCCTCGGGGTGGTCGCCATACCGGGCCAGAAGCCGGGTGAGCTTATGGGGCAGAGAGGCGCCGCACATAGACACCATGCGCTCGATGGAGGCCTTGTTCAGTACCGGCATGATACCTGCCTCAATGGGCACCTCGATGCCCGCCAGACGGCAGCGCTCCAGGAAGCGGAAGAAGTCGTCGTTATCAAAGAAAAGCTGGCTGACCAGGTGCTGGGCGCCCGCGTCCACTTTCTTCTTCAGATGGCGCACATCGGTAATGAGGTCAGGGCTTTCGGGATGTCCCTCGGGGTAGCAGGCGCCGGACACACCGAAATCGCCCCGGCGGCGGATAAAGGCCACCAGCTCATCGGCGTGGGCAAAGTCGGTCTTGGGCGGGAAGTTGGGGTTGCGGTCGCCCCGGAGAGCCAGCACATTCTCCACGCCGTCCTGCTTAAGACCGGCCAGCAGCTCGGTGACCTCTCCCTTGGTGCAGGCCACACAGGTGACGTGAGCCATGGCGGGGATATGGTACTGGTTCTGGATGATAGAGGCGATCTCACGGGTGGACTGGTTCACCGTGCTGGAGCCGCCTGCGCCGTAAGTGACGCTGATGAAGTCGGGCTTGATATCCTTCAAGCCGTCCAGAGTCTTATAAATGCTGTCCACGGGGCTGGTCTTCTTGGGAGGGAACACCTCACAGGAGAAGACGGTCTTGCCTTTTCCGAACAGTTCTGCGATTTTCATAACAGTTTACCTTCTTTCCTGGGTCATTGTTTCGCCCTGGTGGGCGAGTTCCTTTCTGCTCGCACAGAAAGGAACCAAAGATGCGCCAAGGGGTGTTCTTCCGATGAGCGCCTTCGCGCAGCGGGCGCTCATAGTCAGCCCACCCCCTGGACCCCCACTTACGGGGGACGCACTCCTGTAAATTGAGCACTTGCATCCGGCGGCTCCTAAAACAAGACCATCTGTTTTTTCTTGCCTCGGCCCACTGGGGCCTTCCTGAGTGAAAATTTGAATATTTCTGCGCTGAACCGACGCCGCCTGGTCCGGCAGAGCTGTGGCAGTTGGCTTGTTTATGCGCCTGCCTTTGGGCCTCTGCCCAGAGGCAAAACGAAGTTTTGCACAAAGTTCTTTTGCCTACTTTTCTTTCAAGAAAAGTAGGTTACCAGGCGGCAACGGAGCCGTCACAGCGGGGCTCGGTACCGGCGGCCAGCAGGCCGTTTTCCGTGCGCCAGATGATCTCTCCACGGCCCATGTCCACGTTCCGGTTGGCGATCTCCACCTCGTGGCCCATGTCTTCCAAGCCTAAAGCCACATGGGCGGGCACCTCCCGCTCCAGCTGGATGTGCTTGCCGCCGATCCACTGCATCCGGGGCGCGTCCAAGCACTCCTGGGGATTCATGTGGTAGTCAATGGTGTTGACGATGACCTGCACATGGCCCTGAGGCTGCATAAAGGCCCCCATAACGCCAAAGGGACCCACGGCCTTCCCGTCTTTCGTGAGGAAACCGGGGATGATAGTGTGGTAGGACCGCTTGCCTCCGGCCAGACAGTTGTCGCTCTGTTCATCCAGCGAGAAGTTGCCTCCCCGGTTCTGCAAAGAAATGCCGGTACCCGGGATGGCTACGCCGGAGCCAAAGGTGGTGTAGTTGCTCTGGATGAAGGAGACCATATTGCCCTGAGGGTCGGCGGTGCACAGATAGACCGTGCCGCCGCAGGAGGGGTCACCCGCTTCCGGCAGAATCGCCTTGTCGGTGATGAGAGCGCGCCGCTTGGCGGCGTACTCCTCGCTGAGCAGGTCCTCCACCCGGGTCTTCATGTACTTGGGATCGGCCACATAGGTCTTTGTGTCGGCAAAGGCCAGCTTGATGGACTCCAAAATCTTGTGGTAGGTCTCCGGACAATCCCGCTGCTCCGGCATGGACAGGCCCTTGAGGATATTGAGGGCCATGAGCACCGTGATGCCGTGGCCGTTGGGCGGGATCTCCCACACCCGGTAGCCCTTATAGTCCGTAGAGATGGGCTCCACCCACTCGGGGTGGTAATTCCGGAAGTCCTCCTCGCTGAAGTGACCCCCGGTCTCCCGACTAAAGGCCACGATTTTCTCCATCAGCGCGCCTCGGTAGTAGCTCTCACAGTTGGTGGCTGCCAACTCCTCCAGAGTCTGGGCATACTCCTCCCACCGGAAGATGTCGCCGGAGCGGTAGGGAGCGCCGTCCTCCTTTAAAAATACCTGCCGCCACCAAACGTGGGGGGCAGGGTTTTGCCCCATAGCGGCCAAAATGCGCTTGGAGTCCTTCTCCCACTGGGGCTGGAGGTTCACCTGAACCGGCACCCCATCCCGGGCTGAGGTGATGGCGGGGGCAAAAAGCTCTTTAAGGGGCTTGGTGCCAAAGCGGCGGTTCAGCTCCGCCCACCCTGCCGGGGCGCCCGGCACCATGGTGGGGATCCAACCTGTTTTGGGCATCTGGTCAAAGCCCAGCTCCCGCACCAGCTTCGCCGACAGATTCCTAGGGGCTCGTCCGCTGGCATTGAGGCCGTAGAGCTTCTGCTCGGCCTCGATCCACACCAGGGCAAAGCAGTCAGAACCCAGGCCGTTGCCAGTGGGCTCCAGCAGAGGCATGGCAGCGGCCATGGCCACCGCCGCGTCCACCGCGTTGCCCCCTGCCTTCATCACATCCAGGCCAATCTGTGCCCCCTGTGGAATGGAGGTACAGGCCGCCGCATGGCGGGCGTAGACCATATTGCGGCGGGAGGGGTAGGCGTATTTCTGGCTGTCAAAGTTCGGCATACCGATCCCCTCCTCAGCCCGCCTGGTTGGATTTGCCCGTCCACTGAGCGACCTCCAGGGCAAATACCGCGGTGCGGTCCACCGCATCATCCGGGAAGTCCCAGGTCCGGCCGGTCATGTGCTCCATGACCGCACCCAGTCCAACCTTCTTCTCCTCCCGGTCTGTGAGCGGCCGGATCATGCCGGAGCCCATAATACTCCGGTAGGTAAAGCTGTGGCCGCAGGCAGTGTCGGCAGTACGCAGGGCGTGGCCGCAGTCCATCTCAAAGGCCACCATGCCGTCTTGACGGAAGGCATCTACTTTTCTTCCCTCCGGGGCAGAGTGGACAAACAGGGTGAGCTTCTCCCCCTCCAGCCGATAACCGAAGTTCATGGGGACAATAAACAGCCCCGCTTCATCCTGGGCTGCAATGCGCACCGCGTCGCACTCCTTCAAAATATCTTCCAGCTGATCCAGATCCCGGATCTCCCGGTCTTTCCGTCTCATCCCGCTCCCTCCTTTAAATATCCAGTTCCAACAGGACGGGGCAATGGTCGCTGCCCTCTACCTGGGTGAGGATCTCCGCCCGCTTGATGGCGTTTTGCAGGCGGTCGGATACGATAAAGTAGTCGATGCGCCACCCCGCGTTCTTCTTCCGGGCCTGGAACCGGTAGGACCACCAGGAGTATACCCCCTCCAGGTCGGGATAGAGGAAACGGAAGGTGTCGGTAAAACCGGAGGAGAGCAGAGTAGTCATTTTCTCCCGCTCCTGATCGGTAAAGCCGGCGTTCATGCGGTTGGTCTTGGGGTTTTTCAGGTCGATCTCCCGGTGGGCCACGTTGAGGTCGCCGCAGTAGATGACCGGCTTGACCTTGTCCAGCTCCATGAGGTAGGCGCGCAGGTCGTCCTCCCACTCCATGCGGTAGTCCAAACGCTTGAGCTCACTCTGGGAGTTGGGGGTGTAGCAGCACACCAGATAGAACTTCTCATACTCCAGAGTAATGAGCCGCCCCTCGTGGTCGTGCTCCTCTTTCCCCATGCCGTAGCGCACCGCCAAAGGCTGGTGGGGAGTAAAGACGGCGGTACCCGAGTACCCCTTCTTTTCCGCGGAGTTCCAGTACTCCAACATATTCTCCCCCAGGTCCACGTCGGCTTGGCCTTGCTCCATCTTGGTCTCCTGCAGGCAGCAGAAATCCGGCTTTTGTTCCTGATAAAAGTCCAAAAACCCCTTTTTCAAACAGGCCCGCAGGCCATTTACGTTCCATGAGATCAATTTCATCCAGTCGCTCTCCCCTTTCCTGAGCGTAAAATTACTTGTCCCATTATACGTGACGGATGACAAATTGGCAAGAAGCGATTGCAATTCCTGCGAAGGCGCATTATAATATGTTCCATTGAAATCCGCTCCATGCGCTTCAATTCGTATCGTAACGCAATTCTAAATAAAGGAGGCTCCATTTCTATGGAACATTCCAGTATTCCCCAGGGGTATGCGCCCCTGCTGAGTATTTATGAGACCCAAAAGGCCATCGGCCTGCTCAATCGCCTGTTTGAGGACCGGCTGAGCGGCGCGCTGCGGCTGCACCGGGTGTCCGCTCCTCTGTTTGTGGCCGCCTCTTCCGGCCTCAACGACGACCTCAACGGCGTGGAGCGTCCTGTCGCCTTCGACATCCGGGGCGTGGATGACACCGCCGTGGTGGTGCACTCCCTGGCTAAGTGGAAGCGCCTGGCCCTCAAGCGCTATCAGTTCCATCCCGGCGAGGGCCTGTACACCGATATGAACGCCATCCGCCGGGACGAGGATCTGGATAATCTCCACTCCGCCTATGTGGACCAGTGGGACTGGGAGAAGATCATCGAGGCCCAGGACCGCACGGTGGACTACCTGAAAGCCACAGTTCGTGACATCGTGGGCGCCCTGCGGGACACCCAGTCCTTCCTGCGCTCTATGTTCCCCCAGCTGTGTGTGCTGCCGGAGATCCCCGAGGAGATCACCTTCATCACCACCCAGGAGCTGGAGGACCTCTACCCCGACCTCACCCCCAAGCAGCGGGAGCACGCCTTTGTGAAGGACCACCCCGTCACCTTCCTCATGGGCATCGGCGGCAAGCTGAAGTCTGGTAAGCCCCACGACGGCCGCGCCCCCGACTACGACGACTGGAATCTGAACGGCGACCTGCTGTGCTGGGACAGCGTCAACGGTCAGTCCCTGGAGATCTCCTCCATGGGCATCCGGGTCAGCCCCGAGTCCCTGGACCGCCAGCTCACCCTGGCCGGCTGCGATGATCGCCGGGAGCTACCCTTCCACAAGATGCTCCTCAGCGGCCAGCTGCCGCTGACCATGGGCGGCGGCATCGGCCAGTCCCGGGTATCCATGCTGCTGCTGGGCAAGGCTCACATCGGCGAGGTTCAGGTCTCCCTGTGGGATGAGGACACTCTGCGTGCCTGCGACGCCTCTGGCATCATCCTTCTGTAAGATTTCAAAGATCCCTCCGGCATTGCCGGAGGGATCTTTTGCTGTCCTTTATGGATTTTTAAGAATCCATTCGCAATTTTTCAATAACTGTGTGGTATGTTAAGGAGGACGGCGCGGGCGTCTTCCGCCTTTTCCCGTCTGAACTAAGAAATAAAGAGGTTTTACCACATGAAGCGAGCGGGCAAGTATCTCTCTTTGGCGGCAGTCCTTCTGCTGCTTCTGGGCGGCGGAGTGTTTCTCTGGCACAGCGGCTTTTTTGCCGCCGCCTCCTCTCAGGAATCCATGCAGGCGTATATCCAGCGCTTTGCTCCCTACTCTCACCTGTGCTTTTTCCTGGTGCAATTTCTCTCGGTGGTGTTGGCTCCCATCCCCAGCAATATCACCGCCCTGGTGGGGGGCGTGATGTTCGGTACCTGGCTGTCCTTCTTTCTCACCTTTGCCGCCGTGCTGCTGGGTTCGCTGCTGGTCTTTGTGCTGGCCCGGAACCTGGGGCAGTCCTTTGTCAACCGGGTGGTGGGCGAGCGGGTATCGGCCAAATACCTGGATGTGATCCACGCCAAGACCGATGTCTTTCTGGTGCTGGCCTTCCTTTTCCCCTTCTTCCCCGACGACCTGCTGTGCATCCTGGCCGGACTCACCTCCATCTCCCTGCGGCGCTTCTTTTTTATCGCCCTGCTTACCCGGCCCTGGGGCCTGCTCTTTGCCAGCGCACTGGGCGGCGCCTCCTTCTCCATCCCAGTATGGGGTATGGCTCTCATCGGTGTGGCCGGTGCCGCCCTGTTCCTGCTGGGCATGAAGTACGGCGACCGGGTAGAGGCCTCGATTCTGCGGGCACTGCGGCGGGATGATCTGTAATCCTACGGGAGAAAAAATTTTTTCAAAAAGTGGGATTTCCCTCTTTACAAGTCCTTCCGACTGTGGTATTATCATCTCGCAAACAAGAATTACTACTGTTAAGGAAGGAGGCGGCTTTTTGGAGCGAACCACTCGATACAGTAAAAAGCGGGAGGCAATCCTGACCGCACTGCGTCAGACCGACGCGCACCCCTCTGCCGAGTGGCTTTACCAAACTCTGAAGGCCACTCACCCGGACCTGAGTCTGGGGACCGTTTACCGCAACCTGCTCTTCTTTCAGCAGCAGGGCACCGTCCAAAGCGTGGGCGTGGTCAACGGCCAGGAGCGCTTCGACGCGGACACCACCCCCCACAGTCACTTTGTTTGCACCTGCTGCGGCGCGGTCATCGATCTCAAGAAGATCCCGATGGATGCCAACCTAAACCAAGCCGTGCAGTCGCAATATGGCTTCCAGGTGGAACGCCATGAGCTTACCTTTTACGGAAAATGCAAAGCATGTATGCAGTCAAAACATTTTGAGGAGGACGTTTTATCATGAAGAAGTTTGTTTGTTCTGTTTGTGGTTATGTTCACGAGGGCGCTGAGGCTCCTGATTTCTGCCCCATCTGCAAGGCTCCCAAGGAGAAGTTCGTGGAGCAGGCCGGCGAGAAGAGCTGGGCTGCTGAGCACGTGGTAGGCGTGGCTCAGGGCGCTCCCGAGGAGATCATGCAGGGTCTGCGCGAAAACTTCCAGGGCGAGTGCACCGAGGTCGGTATGTACCTGGCTATGGCCCGTGTGGCTCACCGCGAGGGTTACCCCGAGATCGGTCTGTACTGGGAGAAGGCCGCCTATGAGGAGGCCGAGCACGCCGCTAAGTTTGCCGAGCTGCTGGGCGAGGTCGTGACCGACTCCACCAAGAAGAACCTGGAGATGCGTGTTGACGCCGAGAACGGCGCTACCGCCGGCAAGTTCGAGCTGGCTAAGCTGGCCAAGCAGCACAACCTGGACGCCATCCACGACACCGTGCATGAGATGGCTCGCGACGAGGCCCGCCACGGCAAGGCTTTCGAGGGCCTGCTGAAGCGCTACTTCGGCTAATCTTCTAACAAGAAGGAGAACGAACATGGATAAGTATGTTTGCCCCTGTGGCTACGTCTATGATCCCGCTGTTGGCGATCCTGATAACGGCGTGGCTCCCGGCACCCCCTGGGAGCAGGTCGCTGAGGATTGGGTCTGCCCCATCTGCGGCATGGGCAAGGATGTCTTTGAGAAGGAGTAATTCCTGAATATCAGGAGGGAACCAGAATTCTGGTTCCCTCCTTTTTTGTTGCAAAAATACGCCTTTTTCCCCATTGCAACCGCTGGTTGTCAAATTGTATCCCACTTTAGGTTGCGCTGCTGCCTGCTTTTTGCTATTCTAAACACCGTCAAGGGCCCTTGACTACTCTTTGTTTCGGAGGGCTGGAAATGGAATTTCAACAGCGGCTCTATGAGCTGAGAAAGCAATCCGGTCTGTCCCAGGAGGGGCTGGCCGATCTCTTGGGGGTATCCCGTCAGGAAGTGCAGAAATGGGAGGCAGGGACCTCCCGGCCCGACCTGGACAACCTGGCCGCCCTGGGCCGGTACTTCAATGTGTCTCTGGACTATCTGGTCACCGGCCAGGAGGCACAGGTCTCTCCCAGCCAGGTTACCACCACCATCGTCAACAACTACTACACTCCCTTCCACTACGAATACAAAAGCAAGCGCACCCTCTTCGGCCTGCCCCTGGTCCACATCCGGCTGGGACACCGGGGAATGGGCGTGGCCAAGGGAATCCTGGCCATCGGCAATGTGGCTGTGGGTGTGTTCACCCTGGGCGGTTTCTCCTTTGGGCTGTTGTCCGTGGGCGGGCTCTCCTTCGGTCTGCTGTTCTCTCTGGGCGGCTGGGCCATGGGGGCTCTGGCCATCGGCGGATTGGCAGTAGGCCTTCTCGCCTTCGGCGGTGCGGCGGTGGGGCTGTTCGCCATGGGAGGCGGCGCCTTTGGTGTGTACGCTGCGGGCGGCGGAGCTATCGCCTCGGAAATCGCCATCGGCGGTTCGGCTCACGCTCCCCTGGCCATCGGTCAGACGGCGGAAGGGGCATTGACCTTTGGCCGCGGTGCCGACCCGGCAGCCGTGGCTGCCGCCATTCGGGAGGCCGCTCACGGGGCGCCCAAGTTTATCCAGCACATTCTGATCTTCCTGGCGCAGAATTGGTAACGAAAACGAGGACGCGGTATCCACCCCGTCCTCGTTTTGTTTTTTTACCGCCGGAACCAGGCCTTCATGGTGTCGGTCACCTGAACCAGTTCCTCCTCCGTGATCACATAGGGAACCATGGAATAGATATACCGCAGGAAGGGGCGGCTGAACACCCCCCGCCGACGGGCAAACTCCTGGAATCCCTCCACGTCCCGACTGTTTTTTACTTCGATACAGGCACATCCCCCCATGATGCGCACCTCTTGGATTCGGGGATCATCCAGATCCGCCAGTTCCAGGCGGCAGATCTGCTGGATGCGGGCAATGCGGGACAGATAGTCTCCCTCCTCAAACAGCTGGATGGAGCGCAGCGCCACGCTGCACGCCAGGGCGTTGCCCATGAAGGTGGGGCCGTGCATCAGGGCATGGTCCGGGTCATCGCTGTAAAACCCCTGGTACACCTTGTGGTTGGCCACCGTCACCGCGTGGCCGATGTATCCTCCGGTGAGCGCTTTGCCCAGCACCAGGATATCCGGCAGCACCAGATCGGCCACAAAGCGGTGGCCGGTACGCCCAAATCCGGTAGCCACCTCATCAAAGATCAGCAGCACGCCATACTGGTCGCACAGCTGCCGGGCTCGTCTCAGGAAGGACACGTCGTACATCCGCATCCCCCCTGCCCCCTGGAGAAGAGGCTCCACAATAAAGCAGGAAAAGGTCTCCCCCTGTTCTGCGAAGACCCGCTCCAATTCCTCTACCTGGGTGGGGATGTGGACCACATCCCGCTTCTCCCGCAGGATCCCGTGGTAGTCCGGGTCGTCCCCCACCTCCATGGTCTTAAACGTATCGCCGTGGTAGGCGTGGGTGAGGGAGAGCACCTTGCTGCGGGAGTTGCCCCGATTCAGATGATACTGGAGAGCCATTTTCAGGGCCACCTCCACTGCCACACTGCCCGAGTCGGAGAAAAAGCAGTAGTCCAGGTCCCTCGGCAGCCACTCCTCCAGCTTTTGAGACAGCTTCTCCACCGGCTCGTGGGTCAGTCCTCCCAGCATCACGTGGGCAAACCGCTCCGTCTGCTCCTGGATGGCCCGGTTGAGCTCCGGGTGCTTATAGCCATGGATCACACTCCACCAGGAGGACACCGAGTCAATGAGCTTATCCTCCCGGGTATACAGGTACACACCCTGGGCATCTACGATGTGGTAGGGCTCTTTCATGGTTTTCATCTGCTGATAGGGATACCAGATCATAGCAGGATCCTCCAAATCTTATTCATACAGGGCCGCCAGCGCCTGCGCGTCCAGGTCCAGCTGATCGTCCCCCTCCTTAACACAGGCCAGCACCTTCAGGCCAGTCAGGGCTTCGCACATCACCCGGTTGTCCTCCTCCATCCCATCTCCGGAGTGGAAGCGGTTCAAAATGATTCCCTTGACCGGAATTCCCCGGCTGCGCATATATTCCGCCGTCAATCCCACGCTGTTGATGGTACCCAGCCCGGCGTCGGCCACAAGGAGGCAGGACAGCCCCAGAGCCTGAATGACGTCCTCCATCCAGATCTTCTCCTGGTCAAAACGGATGGGACACAGGATGCCCCCGCTCCCCTCTATGGTGACATAGTCATAGCGCCCGCACACCTGGGCAAACCGGCGCCGGACCTCCTCCAGATCCACCGGATTTCCCTCCACGCGGGAGGCCAGGTGTGGAGACCAGGCGTTCTCATACACATAGGGACACATCTCCTCCAGGGGCTGGCCGATCCCGGAGATCTGCTGTACCCATGCCCCGTCCCCGGGAATGAGGCTGCCGTCTGCCCGGCGGCGGTTTCCGCTCATAGCCGCCTTAAAGTAGCCCGCCCGGCGGCCGCTCTGGGCCAGTTTTTTGACCATGAGGGCGCTGACAAAGGTCTTGCCCACATCGGTCCCGGTTCCAGTAATAAAAAGATTTCGGCTCATCGGTTTCTCCTGCCTTATCGTTCCGTATTCTGTCCCAGCACACAGGCCAGGGCCTGGGCCAATCCTGCCAGCTCCTCCCGGGTGTGGGAGGACATGAGGGCGACACGCAGCCGGGCGCTCCCCCGTGCCACTGTGGGGTAGCGAATGGCGGAGACGTAGTATCCCCGCTCCTTCAATGCCTCCATGGCTGACATAGCCTGTTTTTCCTCTCCCACGACGATGGGGAGAATGGCGCTGTCTGACTGAGCGGGAATCCCATAACACCCCAACTCCCGGCAGAGAAAGGCCATATTATCCCGTAGCTGAGCCACCCGCCGGGGCTCTTCCTGGATTTTTTGAAGCCCGCGCAGCCCTGCCGCCATGGTCACCGGCGAGAGGGCGGTGGAAAAGATAAAGCTGCGGGCCTTATTGGTCAGGTATTGGATAAGCTCCGCCGAGCCGCACACAAAGCCCCCCTCGCTGCCCACCGCCTTGCTCAGGGTGCCCATCAGCACATCCACGCTGCCCTCCATGTGGTAGTGCTCCTCCGTCCCCCGGCCGGTGGCTCCCACCACGCCGGTGGCGTGAGCCTCATCGATCATGGTGCGTACTCCGTATCGCTTCGCCAGCTCCACCAGTTGGGGCAGAGGGACCAGATCACCGTCCATGCTGAACACTCCGTCGCTGACGATGAGGCCCTTGCGTCCCCGGTATGCCCCCAGCTTGGCCTCCAGATCGGCCATGTCGTTGTGCCGGTAGACCACCACCTCCGCCCCGGACAGGCGGCAGCCGTCAATGATGCTGGCGTGGTTGAGCTGGTCGCTGAAGATCACATCCCCCCGCCCCATCAGAGCGGAGAGAATCCCCACATTGGCCATGTATCCGGTGTTGAACACCAGGGCGGCTTCCCGGCCCTTGAACCGGGCCAGTTCCTCCTCCAGACGCACATGAAGAGGCCCGGTTCCGGTCGTCAGCCGGGAACCTCCTGCCCCCACACCGTACTGCTCCAAGGCTTCACAGGCGGCTTCCTTCACCTCCGGATCATTGGCCAGGTCCAGATAATTATTGGAGGAAAAAAGCCTCTGGTGACGTCCTGCCGACTCTACCACAGTGGTCTGAGGACCATCCAGCACCGTCATGGTCCGGTAGAGCTCCTGCTCCCGCAGTCTGTCCAGTTCCTCCGAAAGCCAGTTCCATTCCTTCATCGTTCCGCCTCCTCCGGCAGATGTACCAGCACTTTTTCCCTCTCCAGATAGCGGATGCAGGCCTCCGCCTCCTCCCTGCTACCCCGAAAGAGAAAGATACGTCCGCCGTTGGGGCTCCCCGGCTCCTTCAGCTTGGTGATGCGTACATAGCCCAGCTCCTTGGAGGCAAAATACCCGGTTACATAGTCCGGGTCATCGGAGATACACAGCTCCCCAAGAATATTGTTTTGGTTGGCCACCTTGGTGGCCAGCACCAGCGCCTCCCGGAAGTGGTTTTTCTCCGGCCCGGTCTCTCCATCCTGTGCCGCATCCATGTAGGTTGCTCGGATCCCCCGGTGTGGGTCGGGCTCCAGATGCTGGAGGGTATCCACGTGGAGCAGCATGGCTCCCCGCATCCCATAGGCCGCCTCCATCTGCCCCAAAATCGCTTCCCCGTGGTCGATTCCCGCCTGCGCCAGCAGCTTCCGGAGCTGATCCCGTCCCTCTTCCACCGTGTCCACCGGACAGGTGGTCACAGGCAGGGCCTCCAGATGGGTCACCTCCTCCGGAGATACAGCCTCCACCTTCAGGTTAACAAAGTCCGCTCTGCCCTTGGCGTGGTGCAGCGCCCGCTCCAGCAGCTGGCTGACCACCTTCTCCAGCCGCTCCTCCCGGACAATCTTTTCTGCTCCTGAGATATGCCGCTCCCGTCCAGCTTCCCGCTGGCTGGCCCGCATTTTTACGCTGTACAATTCCATGCTTATTCCTCCCTGGCACACTGCTCCATCCCCGGAATACGCCGCAGCACCGGTTCCAGCAGCGCTACGCACACTCCGGTAAACACCATCCCAGGTACTGCTGCACCCAGCAGAGGCAGCACCGGCACTCCCAGTACGCCTGCCAGCACCACCCGGGCACAGCCCGTCCCGACCGGACCGGCCAACACCATAGCCCACTTTTTTCCGGGCAGCAGACTCACTATCAGTCCTGCCGCCACCCGAAACACCATAGCCACCAGCACATTCCACGGGGTATGGGTACCCATCATTAACTGAACAAGGCTGGCGCACACCCCGATACCCAGATAGCGCCAAAAGCCCACGCTGGCCACCAAACACACTGCGTAGGGTGCGGAGAGTTGAAATTCCGCTCCCGGCAGGATGGAAGGCAGCTTGATCATACCCAGCAGGATGAGCAGGGCGGTAAACATTCCATCCAGAGCCAGGGTTCTGGGAGTAATGGATGCAGTTCGTTCCTGATTCATAAGGGGCTTCCTCCTTCTTACGCACGGCTCTCGTAGTAAACCTCACTATTTTATTGGTTTACGATTCTTGTGCATCGTACCATGCTCTCCCGCAATTGTCAACCTAAAAAAATATAGATTTACAATTTAAGCAAAAAGAAGCGCCGCACAGGAACACTCCCGTGCAGCGCGTAATAAAACTTATAGAAACAGCAGCAGGCTCACTGCCATGACCGCCATGCCGGAAATCAGACCGTAGAGGGACAGGTGGTGCTCCCCATACTCCCGGGCCGCCGGCAGCAGCTCGTCAAAGGAGATAAACACCATGATCCCCGCCACCCCGGCAAACAGCACACCGAACACAGTATCGTTCATAATGGGCCGCAATACTAACCAGCCCAGCAGCGCCCCCAGAGGCTCCGCCAGCCCGGACAGGAAGGAGTACCGGAACGCCTTGCTCCGGGAGCCGGTAGCCTGGTAGATGGGCACGGAAACGGCGATTCCCTCCGGGATGTTATGAATGGCGATGGCCACCACGATGGGAATAGCCAGTCCAGGCTCCTGGAGGGCGGAGACAAAGGTAGCCAGGCCCTCGGGGAAGTTGTGAATGGCAATGGCCAGGGCGGTAAACACCCCCATGCGCATCAGCTGCCCGGCCTTGGGATCCCCTTCCATGCTTTTCACCTCATGGGGGTTCTCTTCCTCCGGGATCAGCTTATCGATCACAGCAATCACCAGCATGCCGCCAAAAAAGGCCGCCACGGTGGCCCAGCTCCCCGGTCGGGTACCCAATTCCCGCACCAGAGCCTCCCGGGCCTCTCCCATGATCTCCACCAGGGACACATAGATCATCACACCGGCCGAAAAGCCCAGCGAGACCGAAAGGAACTTACGATTGGTACTGCGGCACAAAAAAGCGATGCCGCTGCCGATGCCGGTGCTCAGTCCAGCCAGCAGAGTGAGAAAAAACGCCAAAAATACTCGATGGTCCAAAGGACACCTCCAATCTTATTTTCTGGTTAGCTTACACTAATTTATGTGATTGTACCATCCCGGGCCGCCCCTGTCAACGGTCCGCTACGTCCCCAATTTACACCAAAAAAGGAACCGGAGCCATAGCTCCGGTTCCTTCTCTCATTTAGTAGCGGTTGAGAGGGATCTCCCCGTCGTCGCTGCCCTTTTCGATGGCGCGGATCACCGCGTCATAGCCGTAGTTCTCGTTGACCTGGATATGCACCCGGTCCCCTACCCGGCGGCCCAGCAGGCAGCGCCCCACCGGGGACTCCTTGCTGATGAGCCCCTTCAGGGCGTCCTGGCGCATGGTGGTAACGATCTGGTAGACCTCCTCCTCGTCATCGTCCTCCATATAGACGGTGACCTTGTCGTACAGTCCCACCTGGTCGCTGCCCGACTGGTCGGAGATGACCACGGCGGTCTTGATCATATTCTCCAGGAATCGGATGCGACTCTCGTTGCGGTTTTTCTCCTGCTTGGCCGCCTTGTACTCAAAGTTCTCGCTGAGATCCCCGAAGGCCCGGGCCTCCTTCACCGCCTCCAGCAGCTGGGGGCGCAGAACGATGCGCCGGTGGTCCAGCTCCTTGCGCATAAGCTCCAGATCTTTTTGCGTCAGTTCATTGTGCATGATGCTCGCCTCTCATAAAAACCGGGCGGCCAGAAGCCGCCCGACGGTTACGTCTCATTCTTGTAATAAATGTGGACGCTTTTACTGCCTGTTAAGTATACCATAGTGGCGTAGCACAAGTCAAACTCCAGCACGTCTCCGGTTTTCAGCCGCCGGGTGGCTCCCTCCACATCCAAAATGGTATGGTCGGAGGAGGCGCCCAGCACCTTGATGCCCGGCTCCCGGGGGATTAGGTCGTCGCTCTCTCCGTAGTCCACTCGGCCCATGGCCAGCAGACAGCGCAGGCGGTGGCCCCGGTCCACGTAGGTACGGGTTCGGCCAAAGGCGTCCACCGACAGCTCGCCCACCGGGTGGGAGGGCTTGACCTTGGATTCAATGACCTGCGCCCGGAGGACCATAATGTCCTTGTGCATAAAGTCCATATTGCAGCCCCAGATGCTGCCCAGGAGGATGCCCTCCCCCACCCGCAGGTGGTTGATGCGGGGCGGCATGGTACCGTCCAGCACCATATGAAGGGAGGAAGACGCGCCGCCGGAGATGACCTCCAGCTTCCGTCCGATGGCTTTCTCCACCTGCTCGGCAGCCGCCACCAGGTCGTGCATTTTTTCCGGAGTGGCCTGGATAGAGCCATAGCACCCCAGGTTGGTGCCCACGCCCAGCAGTTCCAGGTTGGGCAGGTCGTGCTCCACCTCCAGGGCGGCGGCCACCAGCTCGTCCCAGTCCCAGAAGCCCTCCCGCAGGTCACCCAGGTCCACCATAAGGATCACCTTGTGGGTCTTCCCCTTGTTTCGGGCCGCTTCATCCAGCAGCCGCAGGACGGAACATTCACTGTTTAGACTGATATCCGACCAGGTCACCACATCCTCCACCTCACTGGGCATGGGGATGCGGATGAGCATGAGCGGAGTCCGGATTCCGGCCTCCTTCAATCCGCGCAGCTGGTCCATCCGGGAGGAGGCAATACTGGACACTCCCACTTCCTCATAGACCTTTGCCGCTGCAGGCAGCGCGTGGAATCCCTTTACTACGCCGGAAATCTCAATAGAAGAAGCCTGGCAGCGCTCTTGGAGCGCTGCCAGGTTTTCCTTGAGCTTTCCCAGATCGATCTCCACATGGGGATATTGATAACTCGGTTGGCTCATATGTTCGTTCCTTTAAACCGCGTAAATTAGGCCTTCACAGCCTTCTGACGCTTGTAGGGCTTGTTGTCCAGGTCCTTCAGGGTCAGGCCCAGAGCGGCACACAGCCAGTTGATGATGGGCATCAGCCAGTTGAAGATGGCGAAGATACCATACTGCTCCACGCCGATACCCAGAGTGGTAGAGATGTACACACCGCAGGTGTTCCAGGGGATCAGAGCGGAGGTAACGGTGCCGGCACCCTCCAGAGCGGAGGACAGAACAGCAGGATGCAGACCCATCTTGCGGTACTCCTCGGCGTACATACGGCCGGGAACCACGATGGAGATGTACTGCTCGGGCATGGTCATGTTGGAGATGACGCAGGTGACCTCGGTAACAGCAACCAGGGCTGCAGGACCCTTGGCCAGCTTCTTGATCTGGTTGACGACGACCTCCAGCTGGTGGGTACCTTCCATGATGCCGCCGAACATCATAGCAATGATGGTCATGGCCACGGAGTTCATCATACCCATGATGCCGCCCTTTTCCAGCAGCTCAACCAGGGTGTCATAGGTCTCAGAACTCAGGGCAGCTTTCAGAACCTCCTTCAGCTCGTCAGAGAAGGTGAAACCATCCAGGCCGAAGGAGAACAGGGTACCCAGACTGCAACTCTCAGGCTGGAAAATGAGGCCCAGGATACCGCCGGCAAAGATACCCAAGGTGATGCCGGGGATGGCGGGCATCTTCATGGCTACGGCCACGATAACGATAACGGGGGGCAGCAGCAGGATGGGGTTGATGTTGAAGAGACCGCCCTGGGCTGCGTTCAGAGCATTGGCAAATTCAGTCACGCGGCTCATATCGGCCTCGCCGCCGTGATACTGCATAGCGCCCAGCACACCAAAGACCACCAGAGTGATCACATAGGTGATGGCGGTGGGGATCATCATGGCCTTCACGTGAGCGATAACGTCAGTGCCGGCCATAGCGGGGGCCAGGTTCGTGGTGTCAGACAGAGGAGACATCTTGTCGCCGAAATACGCACCAGAGAGGATGGCGCCGGCGGTCATAGCGGGATTCATGCCAAGGCCGAAGCCGATGCCCATGAATGCCACACCCATGGTGCCCATGGTACCCCAGGAGGTACCGGTGGCCAGAGAGGTGATGGAACAGACCAGCACGGTGGCGATGAAGAAGATGGAGGGATGGATAATCTGCAGGCCGTAGTAAATCATGGTGGGTACCACGCCGGCGTTGATCCACACGCCGATGAGGATACCAACGATGATCAGAATACAGATGGACTGAAGAGCCTTATAGATGCCGTCCATCATCATTTTCTCAATAACATCCCACTTATAGCCCAGATACAGGGCCATCAGAGCCGCGACGCACACGCCGCAGAACATAGGTACATGAACGGGGGCACCAAAGATAATGATGCCTACTGCCAGCAGGGCAATCAAAGCAACCAGGGTAATAAGGGCTTCCCATACTTTTGGCATGCGGCCGTCTCTGGATTTATTTGTCTCACTCATAGAATTGCTACCAACCTTTCTTTCATTACTTTGCATGTTCTGCATTTTTTGATTCAGCGTTGGATTGCTTGTGGACGTTTAGCCTGGTACCGCTATGCACCTCCTCCCTCTCAGAGCTTTACAACACAGACCTCCAGGTGCAAGTCTGGGCGCGCCCGCCGGCGCGCCCAGATCTCGCCCCAATGCGTGTGTTAAATGACTACTTTAAACTGGATCTTACACACCCAGCTCGGTCATGGCCTTGTCGATGGCGGCCACAACGATATCAACCTCTTCCTCGCTGGCGATCAGCGGGGGAATGAAGCGCAGGACGTTGCCCGCGGTGCAGTTGATAAGAACCTTTTGCTCGAAGCACTTCTGGACGATCTTGGGACCGATCTCGTTGTCCTTGAGCTCAGCGCCGTTGATCATGCCCATGCCGCGGACCTCGGTGATGGTGCCAGGGTGCTTGCCGGACAGCTCGGTGAGCTTGGCACGGAAGTACTCGCCCACCTTCACCGCGTTGTCCATCACGCCCTCGTGGAGCATGGTGTCCAGGGTCGCCTCCGCCAGGCCGCAGGCCAGGGGGCCGCCTGCGAAGGTGGAGCCGTGGGTGCCGGGAGTCAGGGTCAGAGCGGCCTCGCCGCGGGCGCAGACAGCGCCGATGGGCACGCCGGAGCCCAGAGCCTTAGCCATGGAGCAGGTGTCGGGCTCCACGCCGTAGTTCTGGTGGGCGAACAGCTTGCCGGTACGGCCGGAGCCGACCTGGACCTCGTCGAACATGAGCAGGATACCCTTCTCGTCGCACAGGTCACGCAGGCCCTGGAGGAACTCCTGGGAAGCGGGACGGACGCCGCCCTCGCCCTGAACAGGCTCGGTGAGAATGGCGCACACGTCGTCGCCCATCTGAGCCTTCACGGACTCCAGGTTGTTGAACTCGGCATAGCGGAAGCCCTCAGGCAGAGGGGAGAACCACTTGGGATTGTGAACGATTTCCTGACCGGTAGCGGTGGCGGTAGCCAGCGTGCGGCCATGGAAGGACTTCAGCATGGAGATGACCACATAGCGCTCGGGGTGGCCATGGTCCTTGGCGTACTTACGGGCCAGCTTGATCTGACCTTCGTTAGCCTCAGCGCCGGAGTTGGCAAAGAACACCTTGTCAAAGCAGCTGTTCTCGCAAATCATCTTACAGACCTGGATAGCGGGCTCGTTGTAGTAGTAGTTGGAGCAGTGCATCATATCCTTGGCGCGGTCCAGAGCCTTCACGATGGCTGGGTGATGGTGACCCAGGCCGTTGACGGCGATGCCGCCCACGAAATCCAGATACTTATTGCCGTCCAGATCCCAGACCCAGCAGCCCTCGCCCTTGTCCATCACGATGGGCATTCTGGCGTGGTTGCCGTACAGATACTTATCAGCAGCGGCGATGGCCTCAGCATTGCTCTTGAATCTCTCAATCATGGGAAGAGTCCTCCTTTTTATTGATTTGTTCCGGCTCTCCCGGGAGGTAACTCCCGCGGAGGGGGTCCGGAAAATTCACTTATTCCACTTGATGCCCACGCTGGGCTGATCCTTACCTACGGTAGTGCCGATACCCTCGTTGGCAAAGGCTTCGTAGAGGATGCTGTGGGGCTTGCGGCCGTCGATGATGTGGACGTTGGTCACGCCCTCCTCAATGGCCTGAACACAGCAGTCCACCTTGGGGATCATACCGCCGGCGATGGTGCCCTGATCCTTCAGGCCCTGCACGTCGGCAATGTTCAGATAGCTGATGACGTCGCGGATCTTGATGTCGTTGCACAGACCCTCGATATCGGTCAGGAGCATCAGCTTCTCAGCGCCCAGAGCGCTGGCCAGCTTACCAGCGGCGGTGTCGCCGTTGATATTGAAGCTCTGACCATTCCCGTCGGTACCCACAGGAGCCACCACGGGGATGTAACCGGCGTCCAGCAGAGCCTGCACGGGAGCGGCGTTCACTTCGACGATGTCGCCCACGAAGCCCAGCTCCTCGCTGCGCTGCACGCACTTATAGATGTTGGCGCTGATACCGGACAGGCCCACGGCCTCGCCGCCGATGGCGTTGATCCGGCCAACCAGCTCGCTGTTCACCTGGCCGATGAGCACCGCCTCTACCACGCTGATAATATCAGCGGAGGTGTAGCGCAGGCCGTTGATGAACTGCACGGGGATATCCAGCTTCTCCAGCATCTTGTTGATGCCGGGGCCGCCGCCGTGGCTGAGCACGGGCTTCATCCCCAGGAGCTTGAGCATCACCACGTCCTGGAGGACGGCGGCCTTCAGCTCCTCGTTGATCATGGCGTTGCCGCCATACTTAATCACAATAACCTTACCGGCGTACTTCTTGAGATAGGGCATTGCCTCCATCAGGGTGGCAACCTTGCTGGCTACATCATTCATAGCGCGCCCCTCCTCTTAAGAACGGTAATCGCCGTTGATCTTGACGTAATCGTAGGTCAGGTCGCAGCCGAAGGCGGTGGCCTGGCCGTCGCCGCTGTGGAAGTTCACGATGACGGTGATGTCATGCTCGGTGAGCACCTTCTTGGCCAGTTCCTCGCTGAAGTCGGTGCCGAAGCCGTTCTCCATCACCACCACCTCGCCGGCGGCGCTCTTCAGGATGCAGTCGGCCTTGGTGGGATCCACGTCGGCGCCGGAGTAACCGGCAGCGGCCATGATGCGGCCCCAGTTGGCGTCCTTGCCGAACACGGCGGCCTTAAACAGAGTGGAACCAGCGATGGAACGGGCCACCATCTTGGCGTCCTTCTCGGTGGGCAGACCGCCGGCCTCTACGATGATGAGGTGGGTCGCGCCCTCGCCGTCGGAAGCGATGCGGCGGGCCATATCCATGCAGATGTCATCCAGAGCGGCAGCAAAGGCAGCCTTGTCTTCCTCGGTCTCCACGGCCACGCCGGAAGCGCCGTTGGCCAGCAGGAACAGGGAGTCGTTGGTGCTGGTGTCGCCGTCCACGGTCATCATGTTAAAGCTCTTGTCGGTGCTCTTCTTCAGCATCTCCTGGACCACAGCGGCGTCCACCTTGGCGTCGGTGGTGATGTAAGCCAGCATGGTGGCCATGTTGGGGTGGATCATGCCGGAGCCCTTAGCGCAGGCGCCGATGCGGATGGTGCCGCCGGACAGCTCCAACTCCAGAGCGGTCTCCTTGCGGACCAGGTCGGTGGTCATGATGGCCCAGGCGGCCTCAGAGCCCTTGTCGGCGCTCATGTCGGGAGCGATGCGGCGCACGCCCTCCAGCACCTTCTCAACGGGCAGCTGCTGACCGATCACGCCGGTGGAGCACACGAAGACCTCGTCCTCGCCCAGTCCCAGCAGCTTCTCAGCCTCGGTCTCCACCAGCTTGGCATTCTTGATGCCCTGCTCGCCGGTGGCGGCGTTGGCGTTGCCGCTGTTGATGACAACAGCGCGGGCCTTACCCTTCTTCAGGATCTCACGGTCCAGAATCACGGGAGCGGCGCAGAACTTATTGGTGGTGAACATGGCCGCACAGGAGGCGGGATATTCAGAATAAATCATAGCCACGTCGGGCTTTTCACTCTTGCGGCTCTTCACGCCCACATAGCAGGCGCCGGCCAGGAAGCCCTTGGGGGTGGTCACGCCGCCGCCCTGGATCAGTTTATAAGCCATAGGTATCCTTCCTTTCTTCCGTCACGACAATGATGTTTGATCAATCAGGGGTACATGGGGGGGATCAGCAGGCCGGTGGTCTCAGGCAGATCGAAGATGATGTTCATATTCTGGATTGCCTGACCAGCGGCGCCCTTGCCGATGTTGTCGATGACGGAGCTGACCAGCAGGCGCTTGGTACGGGCGTCATAGGTGGGAGTCATGCAGCACATATTGGTGCCGGCGGTCCACTTGGTCTGAGCGGGCTTGCTGGCGGGGAAGACGCGCACGAAGGGCTCATCCTTGTAGTAGTTCTGATACAGCTCGAAGAGCTCGTCGTTGGTGATATCCTTGTTCAGGGTGGCATAGATGGTGACCTCGATGCCGCGGATCTGGGGAGTCAGGTGAGGCTGGAAGTTGATGAACTGCCAGGTCTCGGGCTTCATCAGATCTCTGCCCTGGATGTAAGCGATGTTCTGCTCGATCTCGGGGGTGTGGCGGTGAGAGCCGCCCAGAGCGTAGGCGCAGAAGTTATTGGTGGCCTCGGTGAGCAGCTTGTTGGGGGCGGGACGACGACCGGCGCCGGTGTAGCCGCTCTTGGCGTCCACGATGATGGTGTTCTCCACCACCATGCCCTCCTTCACCACGGGGTACAGGCCCAGAGTGGTGGCGGTGGGATAGCAGCCGGGGTTGGAGATGAGGCTCTTGCCCTTGGCCAGATCGCGCTGGATCTCAGGGATGCAGTAAACGGCCTCCTTGGTCATCTCATAGTTGGGGTGCTCCAGGTGGTACCACTTCTCCCAGGTCTTGGCGTCACGGAAGCGGATATCAGCGCCGAAGTCGATGAACTTCTTGCCGGCGGCCAGGACCTTCTCGGCAATGCCGCACACGGTGCCGGCGTCCACAGCGGTGAAGACCACGTCGCTGTCCTTGACGATCATGTCCAGAGTCTCGTCGTTGAGGGGGAGGATCTCCTGGTCGTAGAAGCCCATCAGAGCAGCGTGCTCATCCTGGATCTTCCGGCCGGCAGCAAAGCTATCGGCCAGATGGGCGACCTGTGTCTCGGGATGGTGCACCATCAAGCGAAGCAATTCACCACAAGCATAGCTGGCAGCACCGCAAATAGAAAAACGAATCATGACACTTTTCCTCCTTTTTTGTTGTAAAACATCCAACCAGGAATTCCATTTTCGCAATCTTTACTTCCATTTTAAATTATTTTTGAATGGATCGTAACGATTCTGTTGAATTTTCCTACTGTGTATTATATAATTACTAGGCAGAATATACAAGAAATTCTTTTTTCTGTTTCGCATTCCTAAGTGGAATGTCGTAATTTTGTGAAGAAGGAGCCAACATTTTTATGAGTATTCGCAAATATATAGCCTACTTGAAAACCATTGAAACCGGCAGCATCACCCACGCAGCCGCCCAGCTGGGCTATACCCAGTCTGCCATCAGCCGCATGATTGCCGATCTGGAGGACGCCTGGGGAGTCAAACTGCTCACCCGAAACCGCTCCGGCATCGAGATCAGCTCGGAGGGTTTGGTGCTTCTGCCCAAACTCCAGGCCATCTGTAAAGACTATGAGGATCTCAACTACGCTATTTCTGAAATCCACGGCCTCAGCTCCGGTTCCATCCGGGTGGGCGCCTTTTCCTCCATCTCCAGCGGCTGGCTGCCCCAGATGATCAAGTCCTTCCATGAGATCTATCCCCACATTGATTTTCAGCTCATCAACGGAGAATATAATCAGATCGCCTCCTGGTTGCGCCGGGGTCTGGTGGACTGCGGCTTCCTTAATCTGCCCGTCTCCAACGACCTGGAGGCCTCCTTCTTACTGCAGGACACCCTGGTAGCCATCCTGCCGGAAAACCATCCGCTGGCCAACGACCCCTGCTATCCCATCGCTCAGCTGTCCAACGAGGACTTCATCAATTTGAAGGAGGAGCAGGACCACGAGATCACCAAGTTCCTGGATCACCTCCAGCAGAAGCCCAACATCCGCTATGAGGTCAGCAACGATTACGCCATTTTGTCTATGGTGGAGTGCGGTCTGGGCATCAGCGTGGTCCATGAGCTGATGCTCTACCCCAACCGCTACCATATTGTGGCCAAACCCTTTGATATTCCTCAGGTTCGGGACATCGGCATCGCGGTCAAGCGGGACGTTCCTCCCTCCACGATTACCAAGTTATTCGTGGAACATGCTAAACAGTGGGCCAGAAAGATGACCGTGGGTTAACGGGGATTTTGGGGGACTTACCTCGATTTTTCTGGTTGATATGCACAGACGAAGTGAACTTTTCTTCTGTTACCTTGTTAAGCATACCATAAAATCAGACAAAAAGAAATAGTGATTTTCACAAATTTTGGCTGTATATTTATACGCATATTCGTATATTATTCAATCATATCTGTTTCTTTCATTTTTCTTTCCGAACTCGCCTTTCTTTCCCTTTTCTCCCCCGTGTTTTCCCCTTTCTCTCTCGACCCCGAGGATTCTCCCCTCCGAAAAGTGGTTTTTCCGATTCAAACATTTTAACTGGCTCAAAAACATACAGGCCCCGGACGCCGAATTGGGCGTCCGGGGCCTCGTTTATACCGGATATCCACTTTATTTCAATTTATTTTCATTTTTACCGTTTGTTCCAACTGCAAAAAAAGAAGTGGCCCCCACAGGGGCCGCCTCTTTGTACAAAGTGCAAGATCAATAGTTCATCTGCTTGCGGCGGGACAGGTTCATGGTACCGTCCTGCATCTGGTCCAGGCTGTCCAGGCTCTTGCCGGTACCCTCGGCCACGCAGGAGATGGCATCCTCAGCCACATGGGTCTCAATGCCGGTGTGAGACTCGATGAGCTTATCAAAGCCCCACAGCAGAGAGCCGCCGCCGGTCATCACGATGCCGTTGGTGGAGATATCGGCCACCAGCTCGGGGGGAGTACGCTCCAGAACACCGTGAATAGCCTCCAGGATGCGGCTGGAGACCTCCTCGAAGGCCTCGATCATCTCGCTGGAGGAGACGGAGAACACGCGGGGCAGGCCGGTCATCAGGCAGCGGCCCTTGATCTCCATGGTGACCTCCTCAGGACGGGGGAACACACAGCCGATCTTCATCTTCAGCTCCTCGGCAGTACGGTCGCCGATGAGGACGTTGTGCTTGCGGCGGATATACTTCACCACCGCCTCGTCGAACTTGTCGCCAGCGATCTTGATGGAAGCGGACTCAACCACGCCGCCCAGAGAGATGACGGCAATATCAGCGGTACCGCCGCCGATATCAACGACCATATGGCCGTCGGGCTTGGTGATGTCGATACCCGCGCCGATGGCAGCGGCCACAGGCTCCTCAATGAGGTAGGCCCGGCGGGCGCCAGCCTGGATACCGGCGTCGACCACGGCACGCTCCTCAACCTCGGTGATGCCGGAGGGGACGCAGATGAGCAGACGGGGCTTGAAGAGGGAGAAGGTGGTCACCTTCTTGATAAACTCCTTGAGCATCCGCTCGGTCATGTCGTAGTCGGAGATCACGCCCTCACGCAGGGGACGCATGGCAACGATGTTGCCGGGGGTACGGCCCAGCATAGCCTGGGCGTCGGTGCCCACCTTCAGCAGCTTGCCGGTGTTTTTATCCATGGCCACCACGGAGGGCTCGCGCAGAACAACGCCCTTTCCCTTGATGTATACCAAAACAGAGGCGGTGCCCAGGTCGATCCCGATGTCTTTGCTAAACAAATTAAACATAGCCTTCCACCTTATTATGATTCCGTTCCGGCCGGAGCTTCCCGCCGGATAAGTTGTATTCAGACATTTTTCATTATAACGGCTCAAGCAGCGGTTTTCAACTAGTATTTCGCCATATTTCCAGGAATTTGCGCCCGTTTTGTGATTCAATTTTTCCTTGCCTGAGCCAGGGTGGCGCATACCACCGTCTCCGCGCCTGCGCCGGACAGCAGCCGGGCGCACTCGCTCAGGGTAGAGCCGCTGGTCACCACATCGTCTACCAGCAGCAGGTTCATCCCCTCTGGTCTGGCATCCTTGCGCAGGCGGTACGCCCCCAGCACGTTGGCCCGACGGCGGGCGTCGTCCTGAATGCCGGATTGGGGCGGAATATCTCGAACCTTGTCTAACATGCCCAAAACAGGCAGTTCCAATTCCCTGGCAACCCATTTCGCCAGCAGCTGAGCCTGGTCATAGCCTCGTTCCCGCCGGCGCTGGCGGCTCAGCGGCGTCCAGGTGACCGCGTCCATCGGCTTGTCCCAATGGTCCCGGACACACTGAGCCACCAGAATGGCATAGGCGCGGGCGTAGCTGGCCCGGCCGGAAAATTTGAAGCGGTGGATGGAATCCACCACCTTGCCCCGGTAGGCCAGGGGTGAGAGACACCCGGCGGTAAAATCCACCTTGCGCTCGCCCTGCGTCCCCACCAGCCAGGGCAGCACAGGCTGACACCTGGTGCAGGCCGGGACATAGGAGCCCTCCAACAACCCTTGGCAGTAGGGACATTTCGGGGGAAACAACAGGTCCATAGCCCAGTCGCTCCATGTCATGGTTCTTTGTCCTCCGGAATGGGGCCGTGTTCTTTTTCAAAATTGCGGATGCACTGTTGAATCAGATAGAGGATCTGGCCGCTCATGGAGCGGCCCTCATAGGATGAAATGTACACCAGCTTTTGATGCATTTCACGGGTGATCGTAATACCAAGATGTTTATCACGCTTCAAAGGTTTCACCATCCAAGACTGAAATTGGACTTGATTATATTGGATTCACCTTTAAATTATCTTGTTATTAACTTGATTCTAGTATGGAAAATTTGCGCAAAATAAAAAATGTTCTTTCCAGCGATGGAAAGAACCAAAGACCGCCGGGGGACGCCTTCGAGGAACACTTCGCCTGCGGCGGTGTTCCTAGGCGGCTTTCCCCCGGTCCCCCGTTACGAGAGCGGGCCACTTTAGACTTTTGGTCACTTCCGGCGGCCTAAGTTTTGACCGTGCATCCCTCTGCTCTCGGCCCACAGGGGCCTTTTGCAATCAAAATTTGCCGCTTTGTGCGTTCTAACGTGCAACCGCCTACTGCGCCCCTTCCTGTTGGGTGCGGCGGTGGTCGGGCAGACAGCTACCACGGCTTTGCCAGAGTAGGCGGTGTCATTTCAACCCATCCTCTCTCCAAATTTTAGGCATGTAGGCCCCAGTGGGCCGAGGCAAGAAAAACTGCGGAACTTGTTTTAGGTCCGCCGGGAGGTCATAACCAGTCCCCCTGGAGGGCGTCCCCCGTAAAAGGGGGTCTGGGGGGCGACGCCTATGAGCACTGGCGCAAGCCAAGTGCTCATCGAAGGAGACCCCCAGTCACTCTTTGGTGCCTTTCTGGTGACCCAGAAAGGCACCCGCCCCGCAGGGCGGAACCCCTCTCCAAAAAATTCTTCTCTCTGCTCCGCCGCGCCTGACCGCGGCACACTGACTTAACTTAACAATAACATTAACTTTTTACTTTACTATTTACTTAACATAACGGTGGCCCTAACTGTACAGGACCGTACACCTATCCCGCCATTTTCTTTTCCAGAGGCGAAACGAAGTTTCGCACAAAGTTCTTTTGCCTACTTTTCTTTCAAGAAAAGTAGGCGGGCCGTCAGAACGACGGCCCGTCTCTTACTTCTTATTCTTCTTGTAGATGACATTCAAACCCTTGAGCAGCAGATCCTTCTCAATGGTCATCTCCCGCTTGCACAAAGGCACAATAAACTGCGCAATACCGCCGGTGGCCACCACAGTGACCGGCTTGCCCAGCTCGGCCTCCATGCGCTCCACCATGCCATCCAGCATGGCCGCCGCACCGTACATAATACCGCTGCGCATACACTCGATGGTGTTCTTCCCGATGGCACGCTTGGGCCGGTCCAGCTGGATACCCGGCAGCTGTGCCGCCCGGCTGGACAAAGCCTCCGCCGACACCCGCACACCGGGGATGATGGCTCCGCCGATGTAGTTGTTGCCCTGATCCACCACAGTGATGGTGGTAGCGGTACCCATATCAATGAGCATTAAAGGCGCGGTATACTCCTGCAGGGCGGCCACGGCGGCCACGATGAGGTCGCTGCCCACGGAAGCGGGGTTGTCCATCTGAATGTTCAGCCCGGTCTTGATGCCCGGTCCCACCACCATGGGGGTCAGCCCGGTCACCTTGTAGGCGCCGGTGCGCACCGCATTGAACACAGGAGGCACCACCGAGGAGATGATCACATCCTCCACCGTCTCCACCGGTACTTCAAACAGGGAGAGAATATTTTTGATCTCCACGCCGTACTGGTCGGAGGTCTTGATGCGGTCGGTAGCAATCCGGGCCTCAAAGACGATTTTATCGTCCTGAATCCCGCCGATGACAATGTTGCTGTTGCCGATGTCGATGGCCAAGAGCATGTGTCTCACCTCTAGCAAATATAAAGTAAAGAAATCCGTCTTTTAACCGCACCATTATAGCGAATCCGTCCTTTCTTTGCAAGACTGAGATTCGCGGGAATTTTGCATATCTGGACAAGTTTCTTTACAAGCGGCAATTTTTATGCCATAATCTTGCTGTACCGCCCGCCTGGGCGGCAGTTTTTAGAAACGTAAGAGGGTTTTAACATGTTACAGGGAAAAACCGTTCTTCTGGGCGTCACCGGCGGCATTGCCGCCTACAAGGCCGCTGCGCTGGCCTCTGCCCTGGTCAAGCAGCACTGCCAGGTAGAGGTCGTGATGACCGAGCACGCCACCAAGTTTGTCACCCCCCTCACCTTTGAGCAGCTCACCGGCCGCCGCACCATGGTGGACACCTTCGACCGCAACTTCTCCCACCAGGTGGAGCACATCGCCCTGGCCCAGCGCACCGACCTGGTGCTCATCGCCCCGGCCACCGCCAATGTGTGCGCCAAGCTGGCCCACGGTCTGGCTGACGACATGCTCACCACCACCGTTCTGGCCTGCAAGTGCCCCAAGCTCATTGCTCCCGCCATGAACACCAATATGTACGAAAATCCCGTCACTCAGGACAACCTGGACATTCTCCGCCGCTACGGCTGGGAGGTCATTGCCCCCGCCAGCGGCCGTCTGGCCTGCGGCGCGGTGGGTGCAGGCAAGATGCCCGAGCCGGAGGACCTGCTCCAGCACGTGCTGCGCCAGCTGGCCTGCCCCCACGACTTAGAGGGGAAGCATGTTTTGGTCACCGCCGGACCCACCCAGGAGTCCCTTGACCCAGTGCGCTACCTCACCAACCACTCCACAGGCAAGATGGGCTACGCCATTGCCCGCATGGCCATGCTCCGGGGAGCTCAGGTCACCCTGGTCACCGGCCCTACCGCCATCGCTCCGCCTCCCTTCGTGGACGTGGTACCTGTGGTCTCCGCCCAGGACATGTTCGAGGCGGTGGCCGCTCACAGTCCCAACGCGGACATGATCTTCAAGGCCGCCGCCGTGGCTGATTACACCCCCATTGGGTACAGCAACGATAAGGTAAAGAAGAAGGACGGCGACCTGTCCATCCCCCTCAAGCGCACCACTGACATTCTGCAGTATCTGGGCCAGCACCGCCGTCCGAGTCAGGTGATCTGCGGCTTCTCCATGGAAACCCGGGACATGCTGGAGAACAGCCGGGCCAAGCTGGAGAAAAAGAACGTGGATATGATCTGCGCCAACAACCTGAAGGTGGCGGGAGCCGGCTTCGGCACCGATACCAACGTGATCACGCTGATCACCCGGGATGGCATTGAGGAGCTGCCTCTCCTCTCCAAAGAGGAAGCTGCCTCCCGCATTTTAAGCGCCGCCCTACTTTTCTTGTAAGAAAAGTAGGCAAAAGAACTTTGTGCGAAACTTCGTTTCGCTTCTGGGATCCACGGGAGAATGCCAGGACAAGAAGGCTGGTCCCCCTACAAGAACATTGGGCAAGAAAAAGGAGTGCTTTTCCTTGGAAAAGCACTCCTTTTTGTTAAATAAACAGGGCTAAGATGGAGGTAAAGATGCCGCACACGCAGATGGCAATGGAACTCATGGCTCCCTGGAGCTCGCCCATCTCCATGGCCTTGGTGGTACCCAGCGCGTGGCTGCACGCGCCGGTGGCCAGTCCCTGCGCCACCGGGTCGGTGACCCGGAACCATTTGGCAAACAGGGGAGCAAACACTGCCCCTACCACGCCGGCCAGCACCACCGCCGCCGCCGCGATGCCCGCCGCGCCGCCGCGGCTCTCGGCGATGCCCACCGCGATGGCGGTGGTCACGCTCTTGGGCAGCAGAGAGGCAGTGAGCATGTCCTCCATCTCAAACAGGCGGCACAGGGCCAGCACACTGCCCAGGCTGGCCGCACTGCCCGCCAGGCAGCCCACCAGTACCGGAACAAAGTATTCCTTCAAAGTCTGGCGCTGGTAGTAGATATTCAGGGCCAGCACCGCTGTCACCGGCCCCAGCATCATCTTGATGATGTCGCCCCCCTGGTTATAATCCTCCAGAGGGATTCCAAACACCGCCAGCAGAGCGATGATCACCAGAGAAGCAACCAGCAGCGGGTTACACAGCACCCACTTTGTCTTTTTTTGCAGCCATACACCCCCGCACCATGCCGCTGCCGAAAGAGCCAGTCCGAAAAACGGGGAACTCAACATGGCATCCATTATTTCCTCTCCCCCTTTCTGCGGCGCAGCATCAGCAGCTGCACCGTCCATCCGGTGACCAGATAAACTACCGGCGTGGTCAGTCCCACGATCACCAGCAGAGGGAGGGCCTGACTTTTTAGCAGGGTCCCGTGCTCCACGATGCCAACAAACGATGGAATAAAGAAGAAGGCCATATTGGCCACCAGAAAGTTGGAGACTGTCTTGATATGCTTGTCCTTGATCACTCCGGTGAGCAGCAGTGCCATCAGCAGCACCATACTGATCACACTGGACGGAAAAGACACCGGAAGCAGCGCCGCCACGCCCTCTCCCACCAGCGACAGCCCAAAAATAAGGGCCAGTTGTCCCATGATATTCATTTTGATTCTCTCCCAAAGAAAAAACACAAGCGCCCCGGCCTGGGGCCGGGGCGCTCCAACCGTTGATATACTTATAATGCCCGGAATTACTCCCAAATTGCAGTGGCGAAGTAGTCCTCGGGAGTCTCGGCACGGCGGATCAGCCGGGTGGAGCCGTCCTCCTGGAGCAGCACCTCGGCAGAGCGCAGGCGGCCGTTATACTGATAGCCCATGGCGTGGCCGTGGGCACCGGTGTCGTGGATAACCAGCAGGTCGCCAATCTCAATTTCCGGCAGCATGCGGTCCACGGCGAACTTGTCATTGTTCTCGCACAGGGCGCCGGTCACGTCGTACTTGTGGTCGCAGGGGGCGTCCTCCTTGCCCATGACGGTGATGTGGTGGTAGGCACCGTACATGGCAGGCCGCATCAGGTTGGCCGCGCAGGCGTCCACGCCCACATACTCCTTGTAGGTGTGCTTGAAGTGGAGCACCTTGGTGACCAGGTGGCCGTAGGGTGCCAGCATAAAGCGGCCCAGCTCGGTGCACAGGGCCACATCGCCCATGCCCGCGGACACCAGAATCTCCTCATAGGCCTTCCGCACACCCTCACCGATGACCGCGATGTCGTTGGCGGTCTGGTCGGGACGGTAGGGCACGCCCACGCCGCCGGAGAGGTTAATGAAGGTGATGTGAGCGCCGGTCTCCTCCTTCAGCTTCACCGCCAGCTGGAACAGGATACGGGCCAGAGCGGGATAGTAGTCGTTGGACAGGGTGTTGGAGGCCAGGAAGGCATGAATGCCGAACTCCTCAGCGCCCTCCGCCTTCAGGCGCTTAAACGCTTCGGTGATCTGGGCCGGAGTCATGCCGTACTTGGCGTCGCCGGGGTTGTCCATCACCTGGAAGCCCTCCTTGCTCTCGCCCAGCTGGAACACACCGCCGGGATTGAAGCGGCAGGAGATCTTCTTGGGGATGTAGCCGATGGTCTCCTTCAGGAAGTCAATGTGGGTGATGTCGTCCAGGTTAATGGTGGCGCCCAGCTTGGCAGCCAGAGCGAACTCCTCAGCGGGAGTGTCGTTGGAGGAAAACATGATCTGTCCCCCGGTAAAGCCGCAGCGGTCAGACATCATCAGCTCGGTGAGGGAGGAGCAGTCCACGCCGCATCCCTCCTCCTTCAGAATCTTCAGGATCTGGGGATTGGGGGTGGCCTTCACAGCAAAATACTCGGTGTAGCCGGGGTTCCAGGCAAAGGCCTGGCGCAGAGCCCGGGCGTTGGCACGGATACCCTTCTCGTCATAGAGGTGGAAGGGGGTGGGATAGGTCTTCACCATCTCCTGGAGCTGCTCCAGGGTAACAAAAGGCTTCTTCAAGGTCCATCGCTCCTTTTTTCTCTGGCAGAGTTTGACTGCAGGCAAATACAAAATCATTTGTAGTTTATCCATTTTTCTCGCTAAAGTCAACCGCCCCCTTCTTCTTCCCTTCGATTCCTGCAATTTCCCCATGAATCAGGAAATTTCCTCTTGCGCTTTTGTGTGAAATCTGCTATTATACCGGTTTAGAAATAGGAAAAGGAGGGAATGTCATGACCGTTCTTGGTACCGGCCGCGTGTTTCTTTCTTTTCCGTTTTGTGTTTGACAATCGCTGGGCGATTGTCTTTTTTTATGGCCGTTTGGCCTGTGTGTAAACAAGAAGGGAGAATCACTATGCCGCAAAATCAAGCCATTTATGATGCCCGGCAGCTGGGACGAACCAAAATGTTCATCCTGGGCGTGCAGCACATGTTCGCCATGTTCGGCGCCACCGTGCTGGTACCCGCCCTCACCGGGCTGAGCGTGTCCGCCACCCTGCTCTTCGCGGGTCTGGGCACCCTGCTGTTCCACTTCCTCACCAAGCGGAAGGTCCCCGCCTTCCTGGGCTCCTCCTTCGCCTTCATCGGCGGCTATCAGGCCATCGCCCCCATGCTGGAGGACGGCACCGCCAACACCCAAATGCTGCCCTACGCCTGCTTCGGCGTGGCTCTGGCGGGGTTGATGTACGTAATTCTCTCCGCCCTCTTTAAGGTGTTCGGCACCAAGAAGGTCATGCGCTACTTCCCCCCCATCGTCACCGGCCCGGTCATCATCTGCATCGGCCTGACCCTCTCCTCCACCGCCATCACCAACTGCCGGGATAACTGGGCCATTGCCCTCATCGCCATCGCCATTGTGGTGGGCTGCAACATCTGGGGCAAGGGTATGGTAAAGATCATCCCCATCCTGCTTGGTGTGGTGGGCTCCTACGGCGTGGCTGTCATCTGCCAGGTCACCGGCATGCACACCATGGACCCCGCCAAGCTCCAGGCTCTGGCCGACGCCCCCTGGATCGGCCTGCCCTTCCAGTTTCAGGACACCCTCTTTGGTCTGTTCAGCCGTCCCGACCTGGACACCGGCCTGCTGCTCACCGCCGCAGTGACCATCATGCCTCTGTCCCTGGCCACCATGGTAGAGCACATCGGCGACATGTGCGCCATCTCCTCCACCTGTGAGCGCAACTATCTCCAGGACCCCGGCTTCCACCGCACCCTGCTGGGCGACGGTCTGGCCACCACTCTGGCCTCCATCTTCGGCGCCCCCGCCAACACCACCTACGGTGAGAACACCGGCGTGCTGGCTCTGAGCAAGGTCTATGATCCCCGGGTCATCCGCATCGCCGCCGGTCTGGCCATTCTGTTCTCCTTCTCCCCCAAGTTTGCGGCCCTGGTGTCCGCCATGCCCACCGCTACCATGGGCGGCGTGTCCATGGTGCTCTACGGCATGATCTCCGCCGTAGGCGTGCGCAACGTGGTGGAAAACCAGGTGGACTTCACCAACAGCCGCAACGTCATCATTGCCGCCCTCATCATGGTGCTGGCCATCGGCATCAACTACTCCGGCGCGGTGAGCTTCCAGGTGGGCGAGGCCACTATCAGCCTGTCCGGTCTGGCTGTGGCCGCCATCACCGGCATCGTGCTCAATGCCATTCTCCCCGGCAAGGACTACGAGTTCGGCCACGACGAGAATGGCGACACCGCCGTCAACTTCAAGGTCTGATCCCCCGTCTCAGCATCAGGGCCCCGGTGGTTTTTCCACCGGGGCCCTTTCTGAAATCTCCCCTTACAAAACTTAAAAAAAACATTAAATCCAACATCAGGTTCTTGCGTGGGGGGAGGAAATACGCTAAAATGGGCTCAGTAAACGGGAGACCGTATTTCAAGGAGGTACTACCATGGATTTTATCAATGATCTCCAGGAGAGAGCAACCGACCTGGCTCAGAGTGTTGTGGCCACGTCCAAGCGTCTGGCGGAGATTGCCAAGCTGAAGGCCTCCAACATGGCCGAGGAAGATACCATCAGGAAGGCCTATGTGGAACTGGGCAAGCTGTATTACGCTGAGCACGGCACCACTCCCGACGGTGCTTATGCTGCCGCCTGTGAGAAGATCACTGCCGCCCGTGCTGCCATTGAGACCAACAACGACCGCATCGCTGAACTCAAGGCTACCGCCGAGGCGGAGGGCGAGATCATCGACGTGACCCCCGAGGCCGCTGAGGAGCCTGAAAACGAGGTCACCGAGGCTGACATCGTCCCCGAGGAGCCCGCTGCCGACGAGGAACAGCCCAAGGAATAATCCGTAACCGCGTAAGGCGGGGCCGTGTGCCCCGCCTTTTTCTTATATTTCCTCTTGTTCTCCACGCCCCTTCTGCGTATAATACGTAGTACAATTAAGAACTATATAGAAAGGGATCTCCATGGATATCTTAGTCACCGTAAACCGCGCCTACCTCTATCCCCTGTCTGTGATGCTCAAAAGCCTGGTCTGCCAGCACCCCGGCACGCCCATGCGGGTCTTTGTCCTCCACCGCTCTCTCACAACGGAAGACCTCACCGCTCTGGAGCGCTCTGTGGACGAGTCCGCCCTCACCCTGGTTCCCGTGGCCGCCGATCCCCACCTGCTGCCCCAGGCTCCCACCACCGACCGCTACCCCATGGAGATGTACGACCGCATTTTTGCCGCCTTTCAGCTCCCCCAGGAGCTGGAGCGGGTACTCTATCTGGACCCGGACCTGGTGGTGAATCACCCCCTGGACAGCTTGTGGGAACTGCCTTTGGAGGAATACTTCTTTGCGGCGGCCAGCCACGTGGCCAAGGGGATGGAGAAATTTAACGCCATCCGGCTCCAGTCGGAGACTCCCGGCCCCTACATCAATTCCGGGGTGCTGCTGATGAACCTTCCGGTGCTGCGCCGGGAGCAGCAGATCCAGCCCGTGCTGGACTACGTCCAGGCCCACCGCAAGACCCTGCTTCTCCCCGACCAGGACGTGATCAGCGCCCTGTACGGCGACCGCATCCTGCGTCTGAATCCCTGGCGGTACAACATGACGGAGCGGCTGCTCACCGCCGCTCTGCTCACTCCCGGCCACCCGGTGGACCTGGACTGGGTGTTGGAGAACAGCGCTATTGTCCACTACTGCGGCCGAAATAAACCCTGGAAAGCCAACTATCTGGGTAAGCTGGACTGTGTGTGGCAGCAATATGCCGACCTGGTCCGGTTCCAGCCGCCAAAAGAAGCGGAATAATAAATACGGGCCGCAGGTTTGACCTGCGGCCCAGTTTTTTACTCCTCTTCCGGTTGTTCCTGTAAACGAAGCTTTTGAGGTGCAAACAGATAGAGCAGATAGATCCACGCATTTAAACATTCCACCAGCCCCAAGCCAGCTGAAAATCCATCATTAACCATGATCCAGCGTGACTCAGGGGAGATCACCTCCACCGCTATATCCAGCACAAACCACACCACTACAAACACTATCCCGCAGATTCGTTTGAAGTTGGGAATCTGTCTCAGTATCTCCAAGCGTTTTCGGCTGCTCCAGCCGAATGCCCCCAACCCTGGAAGCACTCCGCCAATTAGCAGACAGAGGTATTTTCCCCACCGGGGCAAGGAAACGAACCATAGTAGGAAGGTTGTTGCACAGACAATGAGAAAACACAGCACCTCCAGAATCTTTCGCGCCCTGAGTAACATAGATTTGCACCTCACTTTTATGCAATCAACCTTATTTCATAATCAGTTGGCGTGAATAAGAATCTACCAAGGTTCCATTTTGATAGAGATCATAATGACTAACCAACCACTCTGTTTCAATATGGCGTTTTGTCTTATCTAACCGGTCCACTCTATATTTATATTTCATCTCATTTTTAATCTTGTAAGTACCTGCCCGAGCAAAAGGTTCTTGTGCATAGATATTTTCTACAAAATCCTTAGCTATATCAGTAGCCAGTTCTTTTCCTTTAAATTCTGGAACCTGAGAACTAAAAGCATCAACAAGGGCACTGGACATCTTTTCCTTAATTTTATCTTTTACTTTCGCTTCTGTCTCGGAAACTGTTAGTTCAACTTCTTTACCCCAGGGCTTAGTTTCATACGTGTAGTAGTACCGGTTTGGATCACGCATTGGCCCAGAATCATCCGGCACACCTGCCGCAAATCCGCTGGACACTAGTCCCAGCGCCATTGCCATGACCAGCATAAAAGATACAAATCGCTTTTTCATGTTTACTGTACTCCTTTCTCATATACAATGCAAATAAATTATCTTTTTCTAAATGAATCTTAAGCCTTCTTCTCCGGGGACAAGATTGTCTTCGTCTCCGACTTGCTTCCCGACCAGGCCGTCACCACTACTTTGGCCCGGTAGGTCTTGCCTGCCGTCACCGCCTTTGTTTCTGACACGGAGGCCCGCACTCCACCCGTCTCATCTGTCCATGTGCCGACTATTTTCCAGGTGCTACCTACTTTTTCTTGAAGAGTTACCTCCACTTTACATCGATCTACACCATCTTGCCCAATTACAGATGCCTTAATTGTTGCTATACCTTTATCTATAGCAAAGCGTACTTTTGCATCAGTAATATACATTGAGCAAGGTGTTACAATGGTTGAATTTACATTTTCTACCGCTGATACATTTGGTATCATACCAGCACACAGGCAAATGGACACACATAGGGCCGGGAGAAGCGCTTTTTTCTGGAACATGGGAATCATATCCTTTATCCTTTCTTTTTGTGTTTGTTCTTTATAACCAATAAGCGTCTCGATTTTGGACACTGCTTTTTAAAACTTTTCAGAAAATTTTCAGACCATATAGGAAAGCGGCTGGAAGCCTTGTATTCCAAGGCTTCCAGCCGCTTCATGCTTACCTGTCTATCTGAATCCCTTCCGCAACCTTTTCCAACTCCTCCATCGGAATGGTACCGGACAGGGTATACACAAACTGACCTTCTGTCCACTGGACAGTATGATCCAGGCCCTTTTCAATCCCTATGGTCTCCTCACCGTGAACTTGGAAATGGGTAATTTCAGCATCTTCTGTATCTAAGTAAAGCTTCATATCCGTATTGTCATCCACCAAAACCTGATCTAGCTCTACAAACTCTCCAGATTTATTTTTCCAGCATATATAAAATCCAAGTGTATCCAGCTCTCTGTCTGTCTCCACCATCCCCTCCGGCAGATAGGTAAACTCCAGCTCTCCGGGTTGCTCGTCAGTTTTCACATCGGAGGTATAGCGGAACTCTGTAAAGTCAGAGAACACCTGCACCACCACCTGTAATACCTGCCGTCGGAAGGCGGCATCCACTGTCATGCGTACCGAGAAGGACAGGGCCACAAAGGCCAGCACAAAAATGGCTGCCCGCCTGGCATAGGTCAGTGCCGCCCGCACGGCCGGGGAGCGCCGCTGGCGGCGCAGCAGCTTGTTCATGTTCCGCTGGAATTTGTGGGAAAAGGTATGCTCCGGAATGTCCTCAGGCAGGCTTTCCTCCAGCCAACGCTCGCCCGCGGCGGCGCTGTACTGCTCCAGCAGCCGGTCCAGTTTCTCGTTCATACCTCCACCCCCTCTTCCTTCAGCGCTTCCCGCAGCTTCTCCTTGGCCCGCTGGAGCGTCCTGGCCACATTGCCTTGGGACATGGACAGCATCTTTCCGATCTCCCGGTCGGAAAAGCCCTGCCAGTGCTTCAAAAGCAGCAGCTCCCTGTACCGTGGGGACAGGCGTGCCATGGCCCGGCTGAAGGCCTCTTCCTCCTCCGGCGCCGGGTCCTCCCGCTGGGCAGTGGGCGTCCACTCCTCCAAAGGCAGAGCCTCCCTCCGTCGGCGGCGCTCCAAACGGTTCAGCGCCACCCGTTCAACAATAATAACCACGAAGCCCCTGGTTTTTGGACAGTCCGGTTCCCCAACCTGGTCGATGTGCTCCGCAATGCGCACAAAGGCGTCGTGGACCGCGTCCTCCGCCTCCTGAGCGTCGTTCAGAATGCGGTGTGCCACATAAAACATGAGATTTTTATACCGGAGGTACACTTGCTCAAATTTATTTTGGTCCTCCGCATCTTCGATCATAGAGAGATAGATCAGCACGGCGTACTCCTTTAAGAAAAAAGCCCCGGAGAAGGGGAACCTTCTCCGGGGTGAATACGTACATGTAGGGCGGAATCAGCGCTTGCGGCTGAAAATGCGCTCCAGGATATCCCAGTCGTCATCGCTGACGGCGGCCTTCTCGGGCTCAACCACAGGGGCGGCAGAAGCCTCGCCCTGAGGCGCGGCCTGCTGGCTCTCCTTCACCCGGTCTCCCGCCTGGGAGAAGGGTTTTTGGGACATATCAGCAGCAGGAGCGGCGGCAGCCTCCTCCTTCTCGTCAAAGCCGGTGGCAATGACGGTGACCCGCAGCTCATCCTCCAGGGTGTCGTCAAAGGCGGCACCGAAGATGATGTTGGCCTCGGGGTGGGCGGCCTCCTGCACCAGGTTGGCGGCGGTCTCCACCTCTTCCAGGCCGATGTCCATGGAACCGGTGACGTTGATCAGCACGCCCTTGGCGCCGTTGATGGAGGTCTCCAGCAGGGGGCTGGAAATGGCCATCTTGGCGGCCTCCTCGGCC
>NZ_JBKVXZ010000007.1:0-87548 GCF_046973065.1 Flintibacter sp.
TGGCAATGAAGGGGTGCAGGGTCTTCAGGAAGGACACGGAGGTGTAAGCCGCGCCCACCACGGAGGAGACGCCAGCAGAGAACAGGCACAGGCCGAACAGACGGTAGCCCAGATCGCCGGCAGCCAGGCGGAAAGCCTCGGCAGCGGGGTTGCCGCCGTTGGCAGCGTCGGTGATGATCTTGGCATTCTCAGCCAGCCACTGGGTGCCGCTCATGCAGGTGCCCAGCACAGCCAGGAACAGCAGGATACGCACAGCGCCGGAGGTGCCGCAGCCCTGGAGCACGCTCTTACGCACATGGCCGATGTTCTCGGGACCGGAGATGCCGGCGTCCAGCAGACGGTGAGCACCGGAGAAGGCGATGTAGCCGCCGCAGGAGCCGCCCAGCAGGGTAGTCAGAGCGGTGAACATATTGGTCTTCGGATCCAGCAGGTACTGGAAGTCCACCAGGCCCTTGCCGACCTCGCCCAGAGGGGGCTCGGAGATGATGGCAACCACCAGAACGGTAACCAGAATAACAGCAGCCAGAATGGTGGCCACCTTGTCCATGATGGTCTTGGCGTTCTTGTTGATGAAGATAATGATACCCAGGCAGCCGGCCACCACAGCGCCGACCTTCTGGTCCAGACCGATCATGGCGTTGAAGCCCAGGGCCACGCCGCCCACGTTACCTACGTTAAAGGCCAGGCCGCCGATGGCAACCAGGATGGCGATGATAACGCCCAGACCAGGCAGCAGCTTGTTGGCTACATCCTGAGCACGCATCTTGGAGACGGTAACTACGGACCAGATGTTCATCTGAGCGGTCATATCCATGATAATGGCCAGCACGATGACCAGAGCCAGGGCCGCGCCGTGCTGCGCGGTAAAGGTAGAGGTCTGAGTCAGGAAGCCGGGACCGATGGCCGAGGTAGCCATCAGGAAGGCGGCGCCGAACAGAACAGACCGGCTGGGTTTTGCGGCGGCAGTGTTGGGTTGATTACTCATAACATTGACCTCCTAAATCGTTTTGGGAGTCTCCTCTCCTATACAAAGCGGATCACACAATATCCGCAATGGGAGCGATGGTCACGCCCTCAGCTTCCAGCTTGGCGCGGATGTTCTTGACAAACTCTACTGCGGAGGGGTTATCGCCGTGGACGCAGATGGAGTGGGCGTCGATGGAGACCTCCTCGCCGGTGATGGCGGTAACCTTGCCCTCGGTGACCATGCGGATGGTACGGGCAATGGCCTTGTCCTTGTCGTGGATCACAGCGCCGGGCTTGCTGCGGGGCACCAGGGAGCCGTCGGCCTGATAGGCACGGTCAGCAAAAACCTCGCTGGCCACCCGCAGACCAACCTGCTTACCGGCCTCCAGCATCTTGCTGCCCGCCAGACCCAGCAGGATCACGTCCTTGTCCACGCTGTAGATGCCCTCAGCAATGGCCATGGCCAGATCCATGTCCTTGCCGGCCATGTTGTACAGGGAGCCGTGGGGCTTGCAGTGCTGCAGCTTTACGCCGTGGGCGGCAGTGAAAGCCATCAGAGCGCCCAGCTGATACTGGATGTAAGCCTTGACCTCCTTGGGGGAGCACACCATGTTCCGGCGGCCAAAGCCCATCAGGTCAGGATAGCCGGGATGCGCGCCTACCGCTACACCGGCAGCCTTGGCGGCGGCCACAGTCTTGTCCATCACCAGGGGGTCGCCGGCGTGATAGCCGCAGGCCACGTTGGCAGAGGACACATGCTGGATAACCTGCTCATCCAGACCGATGGTGTATGCGCCAAAGCTCTCGCCCAGGTCGCTGTTCAGATCTACCTTGTACATAAATAAACCTCCTTGAAGTTTCATTCCAGTTAATTATAATAATGCAAGCTGCGTGCCAACTTTGATTCTTTTTTGCATTTTTCTTTAATGATTAAATTCTTCCGCTTTTTCTTTCCATTTTAAAACTTTTTCTTTGTATTTTTCTTCCTGTTCCCCCTGATTCGTTCTCAAAAAGCAGCGGGAGAGTGTGCGAATTTGCACACTCTCCCGTTCATTTCTGCACATTGTTCTCTTTCGCACTCTCATTGCCCTGCTCCAAACGGCGCTTGAGGGTAAAGCGGGTACATCCCAGCAGCTGAGCTGCACGGCTGCTGTTTCCGCCCGCCAGCTCCATGGCCCGGTCAATGTAGGTGCGCTCAAAGGCGTCCACCTCTTTTTTCAGATCGATGCTGCCCTGCTTCAGATCTTTCATGGGGTAGCTCAGGCCGCTGTCTCCCTTCCGTTCCTCCCGCCGGGGCTCCAGACCGGTCTCTTCGCCGGTAAGAAGCTCTCCCCGGCTGAACAGCACGCACCGCTCCATTACGTTGCGCAGCTCCCGTACGTTGCCCTTCCAGTAATACCCCTCCATCTCCTTCAAAAAGGCGGGGTCGATATCCTTAAGGTGCTTGTTGAATTTCCGATTGAAGTGCTCCAGGTAGAACCGGGCCAACACCGGAATATCCTCTCGCCGCTCCCGCAGAGGGGGAATACGGATCTGCATCACGTTCAGGCGGTAGAACAGATCTTCCCGGAAGGTCCCCTTCTCCACTTCTTCCTCCAGATCCCGGTTGGTGGCGGCAATGATACGCACATTGACTTCGATATCCCGCAGGCCGCCTACCCGCTTAAAGCGCCGGTCCTCCAGGAAGGTAAGCAGCTTGGCCTGCATGGACAAAGGCAGTTCACCGATCTCATCCAGGAACACGGTACCTCCGTCGGCCAGCTCCATCAGGCCCTTCTTGGCCTTGTTGGCGCCGGTGAAGGCGCCTTTCTCATAGCCGAAGAGTTCCGACTCCAGCAAAGTCTCGGGGATAGCGCCGCAGTTTATTTTGACCAGCGGCGTATCCCGGCGGGGACTGCTGTCATGGATGGCATTGACCACCACGCCTTTGCCTGTTCCCGTCTCACCGCAGATGAGCAGATCCACGTTGTCATTCTGAGCCAGAATGTCCACATTGCGGCAGATCCGCTGGATAGCCTGGCTCTCCCCCACAATCTGCCGGGGACGCTGGCGCATCAGTTCCAGGCTGCGCCGCCGCTTGAGCTGATCCAGGTTGCGGCGGATGATCAGGTCCACCTCTTCCAGATCGAAGGGCTTTTGAATGTAGTGGCAGGCCCCCCGCTTCATGGCCTCTACCGCCTGGGACACAGAGCCGTAAGCGGTGATCATGATGATCTGGATGTCCTCATCCACCTTTTTAAAATCCTCGATATGGTCCAGTCCCAGTTCCTGGCCCAGACGGTTATCCAGCAGTACCACGTCAGGCCGGAATGTCTCCGCCAGCTCCGTCCCTTCCCGGATACTCTCGGCGGTACGTACATGGTAGCCCAGATCGGACAAGCCGCTCTCCAACGACATGCGGATCAGAAACTCGTCGTCTACCACTAATACCTTCGCCCTCATGCTTCTCCTCCTTTGCCGGGAAAGGCAATCCGTGCCCGGGTACCTTCCCCACGCCCGCTCTCCATGGAGAGCTGTCCTCCGTTTTCTCCCAGAAGCCGCCGCACAATAGACAGGCCAAGGCCGCCGGTCCCGGCCCCATGCAGCACCTGCTCCAATTTCTCCGGTCCCATACCTACGCCGGTATCGGTCACCGTCAGGCACACACCCTCCGGCTCCTTTTCCGCCCGGATCTCCAGCTGCCCGCCGTCCGGCATGGCCTTTACCGCGTTGTTGATCAGGTTGATCAGTACCTGGCGCAGTTCCCCCTCGTCTGCGTACAGCCACAGGCTGCCCTCCACCTGGGCGGTAAAGGCGATGCCCTTATTTTCCGCCACCTTAAAGTACAGAAGCTGCAGCTCATCAAACAGCGCATTGAGGCTTACCGTGGTCTTTTGGCTCTCCCGCCGCCGGGACAGGTTCAGAAGGTTCTCGATGAGCAGGTTGACCCGGTCTACCTCTCGCACCATGCCCTCACACAGCTTCTGATCCCGCTCCTGAGTCAGCTTGCGGCTGACCACCTGGATGCCTGCCCGAATACCCGCCAGAGGGTTGCGGATCTCATGGGCCACATCGGCGGCCAGCTTGCCGGTATAGGCCAGCTTTTCCTCCTCGCTGGAGCGCTCCTCCATTCTCTTTTTATAAGTAACGTCGTCGATGGTACACAGCACGCCCCACCGGGAACCGTCCGGCTCCCGCAGCTGCCATACGCCGAATTCGTAATCCCGGCTTTTTCCTGTGGGCTCCGTCAGATGGGCGGGGTCGGGCAGCACGTCTTCCCGGCGCATGATCTGCCCCAGCAGCATCTCCAGGGTACGCCCCTGTTCGTCCCGCTCCTCCTGTCGTCCCAACATGGCCGAGGCGCTGGCATTGACACAGAAGGCCTTTCCTTCCTGGTCGTAAGCCACCACGCCGAAGGGCAGGTTTTCCACGATACTCTCATTCAGAGTTTTGACCCGAATCAGTTCTCCGGTATAGGTTCGGATGCTCTCCATCATCCGGGCAAAGGCCCGGGCCAACTGGCCCACCTCGTCCGCCTTGCCCAGATACTCCTCCATATCCAGTTCTTCCTGTTCCGGACTCTCGCTGACGCTCTGGCAAACCTCACTGAGACGGCGGATGGGGTCAGAGATGTTGTGAGCAATGAGTACGCTGGCCTGGACAATGATCACCAGCATGGCCACCGCCGCCAGGATCATATATTTCTGTTCCTCAATGAACCGCTCCTGCAAGGCACTGTTATCCAGGCGGTATGAGATCTCCCAGCCCAGCTGGGGATCGGTGGCCTGGGCCAGTACCTCCAGGTCCTCAGCATCCACACCGGGCTTTCCCAGCAGAAGCTCTCCCTGCTCATCATAGATAAACAGGCTATCTCCCGTGTAGTGATTGCGGTACTTAGCCAGCAGCTTTTTCGGGTCCTGGCGGTAATCCTCCAGTTCCAAATCGGCCTGGATATACCCAATCAGGGTACTGGCATTCTCCCGCTCGGCAGCTACCTTGACCCGGTATTCCGTAAAATACAAGATGGCGCAAAAGCAAATCACGGTAGCCAGACTGATGCACACAAAGGGGATCAGGATCTTGTTTTCAATATCCATTCTGGGCCGCCGTATCTTCATCGTGCCCCCTCCTTTCTACGGTCCAGCAGCGAGACCACTGCCATGGCCGCCGTGGAGATGAACACCCCCGGCAAAGCGGGATGGATTCCGAGACGACCGGCATAGTAGAGCGGATAGAGCACCAGAATCGCAGCCGCTCCTACCAAAATGCAGGCCCACACGCCCCGCTTGGTGACCCAGCGGCAAAGGAGGGTGCCATACATGGAGGGGAAGAGCAGAATACTCACCGCTCCCCACACATCTCCCCCGTAGGACAGGGTGAAATCCGGGGGATTAAGGGCCATCAGCATAGAGATGGTCCCGCCTCCAAAAACCGCCAAACGTCCCAGCGTAAGCACGCGCTGCTCTGAAATCGGTCTGGGCGCGGCAGTGCGCACCACATCATAAGAGAAAGAGGACGCGATGAGCAGCAGCTGAGAGTTGGCCGTAGACACACAGGCTCCGATAATGGCAAAGAGGAAAAATCCGCTCCAGCCGGTGTACAGCTCTTGGTTGAGCAGTCGGATTATCACCTCATCCGAGGACTTCACATAGGGCAGCGTAGGTACCAAAACCCGCATTCCCAGTCCGATATGTACTAAGGTAAAGTACAGTACCGCCAGCAAAATCAGCGCACCCAGCACCGTCCACCGGGCAGTTTTCTCATTTTTGGCGCACAGCATGCGGATAGTATACTGGGGGTTGGCTGCTACCCCAAGTCCCCAGCCCCAGAACATAGACAAACTGATCAGAGGGGTATAGCGGCTGTTGAACAGGAAGAGCAGTTCTCCCGTCTGGGTGGGATATTCCACCCCGGGATGTGCATAGCCGGAAATCTGCTTTGCCTGGCTGTATAGCTCACCCAGGCCTCCCACTCGGCTTACAATAGTAAAAAACAGAATAAACAGTCCAATGCTGAGCAGCGTAAGATTAAACGCATCCGTCCGCACCACCGAGCGGTATCCGCCGAAGGTGGTGTAGAGGATAAACAGATAGACCATCAGCACTGCGGCGGGATAGGGGATATCAAACAGGGCGGAGGCCACCATACCAAAGCCCTTATACTGGGTGACCAGGTAAAACACATAGACGGTAATAAAAATGATACCGTAGGCCATCTGCAGCTTGGGAGACTGGTAGCGCTTGCGGAAGATTTCCGGAATGGTAATGGCGTCCCAGGCATACAGGCGCCGGCTCACCGCCGCCAGCAGAAGTCCCCCTAAAAACCAGGGCACCACCGAATAAAACAGCACTGCCAAGCCGTCTTCATATACTCCGCCGGTCAGGCTGAGAATGGTGATGGCGGACAGCCAGGTCCCCGCAAAGGTACAGATACAAAGAGGAAGGCTCACCTTCCGGTCGCAAGTAAAATAGCTGCCTACTGTCCGGTTGTCCCGCAGGCTGCTCTTTCCAATGAGCAGCAGGGCCACGGAGTAGACGCAGAAATAAATGAGGTAGAGTACAGTCTTGTTCACAGGGTTTCTCCCTTCCCTTGGCTTTCCAGACATTCTACCACATTTTTCGTCCCAATGGAATGAAAAAAGAGGCCGCTTCCGCGGCCTCTTCTTTATCTGCGCCAGGGTCCGGCCCAGGCCAGTCCCTTGCCTCTGATTTCAAATTTTCCCGTTTCATCGGTATAAAACCGGCGGTAGAACAGCGCCTGGATCACCAGCCACAGTCCGCCGTACAGTACGAACAGAAAGGCCCACCGGGGCATGATACGGCTTGCCGCCTCCAAGGGGGTGCCGATTCCTCCGGCTGTGTAGCAGTAGTCCCACCCAAACAGGCGGTTACATACCAGACTCACCCCTACCAGCACGCCCACCGGAACAAAACAGAGCACCCGGTCGCTGGGCTGGGGGCGGTACACGTCACCGGCCCACAGCAGCACCGCTGCTGCAATCATCAAAATGTGATAAATCAGGCTGCGTACCGGAACAAAGTGGAAAAACGGATAGTGGTTGAGGTATACATTGAATACCAGTCCCAGCACGCCTCCCATGACTCCCATGGTGCACACATTGGCCGCCGCCATCTGCCGCAGCTTCTCCCGCCGGGAGAAGACCGCCAGAGGCAGCATCATCCAAAACAGGGAACACAGGTAAAGGGGCAGGGTGGTCGAGGGCTGGATATGACCAAACTGCCGCATTTCCCACACCCAGTACACCGGGTCAAACAGCAGCGCAAGCACTGCGCACACCTTCAGCCAGCCCTGTACCCGTTCTCTCCCAGCCCGGCGGGCCGCAGTAATCAGAAGGCAGACCAGCACGCCGGTCGATATCAGCACCAAAATATGAGGCAGGCGAAACATAACATCTGTCCTTTCTCTTTTTTTCTATCCTATCGCCTCCCCCTATAAATTCCCCCTGGATTTTCTTAAGATTTACTAAGAACGAGAAAATTTTTAAGCCCACGCTTTCCGCAGGCCTTTGAGTTTGTTATAATGGCCTTAAACATATATAAAAAGGAGGCCGTCCAAGATGAACCCTTTGATTCTGATTGCAGAGGACGACGCAGATATTCGAGGCCTGCTCAAGCTCTACCTGGAGGGCGAAGGCTTTCGGGTCCTGGAGGCAGACAACGGCGCACGGGCTCTGGATCTGGCCCGGGCACAGGCCCCGGATATGGCCATTCTGGATATCATGATGCCCCAGCTCAACGGCTTTGAGCTCACCCGCGCCCTGCGCAAGTTCAGCGATATTCCCATTCTCATCCTCTCCGCGAAAAGCCAGGACAACGACAAGATCCTGGGCCTGAATCTGGGGGCGGACGACTATATCACCAAGCCCTTTAACCCTGTGGAAATCGTGGCCCGGGTCAAGGCCCAGCTGCGCCGCGCCTCTCGCAGCGGGAGCGATATTCTCACCGTGCGGGAACTGACCCTGGATACCACCACCTTCCAGTTGACCAAAAACGGCAAGCAGATTCTCCTCACTCCCATGGAGTATAAGATCCTGGCCCTGCTCATGCGCTCTCCCGGCCGCATTTACACCAAGATCCAGCTCTATGAAGGGGCCATCGGAAACTACTTTGAGGGCGATGACAATACTATGATGGTGCATATCTCCAAGCTGCGGGACAAAATCGAGGATGATCCCAAGAGTCCCCGCTACATCATCACCGTGAGAGGATTGGGGTATAAGCTTGAAAAATAACAAGCGTTCCGGAAGTCTGTTCCGGCTGCTGGCCAGAAGCTACCTGCTTTTCACTCTGACTCTGCTGATTATTGCCGGAGGGATTTTTTCTCTCTGGAATCACTACCTTAATTCCATCTATGTCCCGTCGGACTGGATAGCTATGCTGAGCGATCCCGCTCTGTTGGAGGGAAAGTACGACAGCTTGCGGCACTATCTGAGCAACAGCGGAGATTCCTTCGGCGTTTATGACAGCAACGGAAAACTGGTCTACGCCTCCACAGAAGATTTTGACTCCTCCTATACCCAGCAGGAGCTCTCCTGCATCCCCCAATACGGCAGCAATGTTCTGATCGACTCCTACGATCTGAGCCAACACAAGAGCAATGTCAGTTATTTACTTATCAAACACACCTTTCAAAGCGATACAGGTGAAGAATCTGTGGACCTGATGGCGCTGGATCAGAATTATCAGGTCCTCTTGGGCGGATTGCAGGACGGGAAAACCAGCTATACCCCCCGGGAATATCAACTGCTTACCGGTTCCCGATATCCTAACAGTTTTCTTCAGTGCACTTCCTTTGAAAACAGCCAGGGTCAGACTATGACCCTGCTTCTGCGGGAGGCTCTCTGGAATGAGACTGATTATCTCAGACACTACAACCAGTCCCGAGTCATTTGGCTTTTGTTCCTGCCTTTGTTCCTGGCCGATGCAGGACTGTTCATCTGGTGGCTGAGTCGGAAGATCGGCCGTCCTCTACGCAAGCTCAACGACGCGGTGATCTCCCAGTCGGAGGGCCGCCTTGTACGGGTTGGCGAGTGCGGAGGTACTTTGGAAATCCGCCGCATTGGAGAGAGCTTTGACCGTTTCTCCGACCGGCTGGCGGAGAGTGAGCGCCAGCGCCGGATTCTGGACGAGGGACGTCAGAAGCTGATTGCCGATATCTCCCACGACCTGAAAACGCCCATCACTGTCATTGCCGGCTACATCGACGCCATCTGCGACGGCAAGGTTCCGCCCGAGGAGCAGACCCGCTACCTGCGGGCCATCCAGAGCAAGGCGGAGGCTCTCACCGAGCTGGTCAACGCCTTCCATGAGTACAGTAAGGTGGAGCACCCGGAGTTTATCCTCCACCCCGAGCGCACCGACCTGTGCGAATTTTTGCGGGAATATCTGGCCGTGAAGTACGAGGAGATCGATCTGGCGGGGTTCTCTCTGGAGATCTCCATCCCAGAACGTGCCATCTTCTGCCAGCTGGACCCCCTCCAGTTCCGCCGGGTACTGGACAACCTGCTCTCCAACGCTCTGCGGCATAACCGTCTGGGAACCGTGCTGTTTTTAGATGTGGATGTAGAAAAGTCCTTCGCCTTGGTACGGGTGGCGGACAACGGCTCCGGCATTCCTCCCGAGCGCATTCCTTATATCTTTGAGCCCTTTGTAGTGGGCAGCGACGCCCGCTCCGGCACCGGAAGCGGCCTTGGACTGGCCATCACGCGGCGCATTATGGAAAAGCATGGAGGCACCATAAGCCTCACTCCTCATCCCGCACCCGGCCGCAGCACCGAATTTGTCCTGCGCCTGCCTATTGACTCACAGCTTCCCCCTCAAGAGGAATCATGATTCAAAAAGAACAAACTTTCAGCCTTGGTTGAAAGTTTGTTCTTTTCTTTACGAATTTTAACGCCGGACAAATGGGTGCTAAAGCTTGCCGGAGTATCATCCATAACAGAAAGGAGGCCGAATGATGGATGGATCTAATCTGCGCAGCCAGCCTGTGATTGAAGTCAGAGACCTCTGGAAGGAATACCCCGCAGGAGACGAAACTGTGGTGGCTCTCCGGGATATCACCTTGAATATTCACCGGGGAGAGATCTGCTGTATCTTCGGTCCCTCCGGCTCCGGAAAGAGCACCCTGCTCAATCAGCTCTCTGGGCTGGAAAAGCCCACCCGGGGCGAGGTACTGATCGGCGGCGTCCCCATCTCTCGTCTGAGCGAGACACAGCTTACGAATTTCCGTCAGCGGCATCTGGGATTTGTCTTTCAATCCTATAACCTTCTGCCCAACCTGACGGCCACAGAAAATGTAGCTCTCCCGCTGATGTTCCGTGGGGTACCTAAGCCCCAGCGGGAGCAGGCAGCCAGAGAGCTTCTTGCCCGAGTGGGCCTGAGCCATCGGCTTAACCACTTTCCCAGCCAGATGTCCGGCGGCCAGCAACAGCGCGTGGGCATTGCCCGGGCCTTTATCTCCCGGCCTGACATCGTCTTTGCCGATGAGCCCACAGGAAACCTGGACTCAAAAGCCACCTTCCAGGTCATGGATATGATCTGTTCCTTCGCCCGGGATTTCCACCAGACTGTCATTCTGGTCTCCCACGACCCGGAGATGGCCTCTTACGCGCATCATATCGTTACCCTGCTGGACGGCGGGATTATTCGGGAGCAGCATATGGAAAAGGAGAGGGGATTGTATGAATCAAATACCATTTCAGATCCGGTTTTGTTTGTTGAGCCATTCCGCCGCCTGCATTACCGGAATGCGGGGAATTAACCGGTGAGACGGCAAGACCTGTTCCACCTGTGCGCCCAGAATCTGCTCCGCAAAAAAACACGCACCTTTCTTACCGCCCTGGGCGTGCTGATCGGATGCTGCTCCATTGTCATCACCGTATCCCTGGGTGTAGGCATGAAAGAGACTCAGGAAAAAGCCCTGTCAGAGCTGGGAGACTTGACGATCATCACCGTAAATCCCCCGCAAAACAGCCAAACAGGCGCACTGGACGACCATCTGCTTCAACAGCTGCGGGAGATCAGCGGAGTAAAAGCAGTCACGCCGAAATTTACTCTGGACATTGACTCCGTTACCCTGTCCGCCGGACCCGATCACCGCTATGTGGCCCAATGGACCAACATCGTAGCTATGGACGTCAGCGTCATGGAAACCATGGGCTACCGCTTTTTGGAAGGCTCCCCCGCCACAAAGCCCGGCGATGCTATCATCGGGCAGTACATGGCCTATAATTTGAAAGATACCTTACGCCCCGAGGGGGACGATATGGTCAACCGCTTTGACGGCGACTGGGATGGATTCGGCAATCAGATTTCTGTCCCCGCCCCCTACCTGGATCCCATCGGCCAGGAATTTACCTTGGAAGTGAAAACCCGTGCTGGGGTATTTTCTATGCCGCTGCATCCGGTGGGTGTGATAAAAGAGGACTACTCCAAGGGCAACGAGACCGTTGACGGCGTTATGATCTCCCTGGATGACCTGCGCCGCCTCCTGGGACAGGCCGACCATGATATTCCCATCTCCTATGACAGCATTTTAGTCAAGACCTCCAGCATCAGCCAGGTCTCGGGAGTAGAGGGTAAGATCAACGCTATGGGATATCCCACCGAATCCATGGAGAGCGTACGCAAGCCCTTAGAAAAAGAAGCCCAGCATAGACAGATGACACTGGGCAGCTTGGGTGCCATCTCGCTGTTTGTGGCCGCGCTGGGCATTATCAATACCATGATCATGTCTATCTCCGAGCGCACTCGGGAGATCGGAATCATGAAATCTCTGGGCTGCCCGGTCTCCGACATCCGGATCATGTTTTTGGCTGAAGCTGGTGCCATCGGCTTTATAGGCGGTGTATCTGCCTGTGTCATCAGTGTTATTATCTCGGTGGCTGTTAACTTCATATCCATGGGGCCCAGCTTAGACCATCTCATTCCTGCTCTGCTTGGCGGAGAGGATGTGGCAAGGATTTCGGTGATCCCACCGTGGCTTCTGCTCTTTGCCGTCCTTTTCTCTGTTCTCATTGGCTTGGGCGCAGGCTGCTATCCGGCCAACAAGGCGGTACGCATCTCCGTTTTGGAGGCCATCAAAAGCGAGTAGATAGCCAAATAAAATTACACTCTCTATAAAAACAGGAAGGCAGTCCGAAACGGACTGCCTTCCTGTTTTTGTGAGAGTCAGTGGTTTTTATCTGTGTCCCGAAACAGCAGGGTAATACACCACAGCGCCGACAGGCCCACCACGGTGTAGATCACCCGGCTGATCAGTCCATCAGACCCACCGCCGACAAAGGCCACCAGATCAAACTGAAACAGTCCCACGCTGCCCCAGTTCAGCCCGCCGATAATCAGCAGGGCCAAAGCGATCTTGTCCATGATCACGTCAGATTACCTCCTCGGATTGGGTTCCGGGGATAGCATTTCCAGGCCGGAGAAAAACTATGCACGGACAACACGCAATTTCATTTTAACGATGCCGGTCCAAATCCCATGGGAAGCAGTTCCCATAAGCCTGCCTGCTGAAACTGGCCATGCTGATTGACCGCCAGCACCCGAAGTTTTGGCGCAAATTCATACAGCATCTGCCGGCAGGCGCCGCAGGGCCAGCAAAAATCCTCTCCGCTGCCCGCAATAGCCAGTGTGGTCCAGCCGGTGGTCCGTCCCTCACTTACCGCCTTCACCAGGGCGGTACGCTCCGCGCACAGAGTGGAACCGTAGGCCGCATTTTCCACATTGCAACCGGTAAACACCGTTCCGTCCTCGCATAAGAGAGCCGCGCCCACTGCAAAATGAGAATAGGGTGCATAAGAAAATTTCCGCATCTCCAAGGCTCGCTGCACCAGTTCCTGATCGGTCATGTTCCTGCCTCCTTCTCCCGCGCTCGGGCGGGCGTCTGTTCTCTTCTAGCATACCCCAGCAGAAAAAAACTTGCAATCTTCTTTTCCCGTGCTATAATATTTTCCAGCGGACCGCCGACAGCGGTCCACTGCAATCAAAAAGGGAGCTCGCAAACGGGCTGAGAGGAAGCTGTGCGCTTCGACCTGTGACCTGATTTGGGTAATGCCAACGTAGGGAGATTATGGTATGCGTACGCCGCGGGATTGTCTCTCTCGAGAGATACCCGGGGTGATTTTGTTTTTGGAGGCACTTCTATGGCCCACTTTCTTCCCCAGGCAGCCATTTTTGATCTGGACGGCACCCTTACCGACTCCATGTACGTCTGGGACCACATTCCGGAGGAGTTGGTACGCCGGTTTGGCGGCCATCCCGCTCCCGATCTGTCCCACACGCTGCGCGCGATGAGTTCTCCTCAGGCCATCGACTACCTGATCCGCACCTACCATCTCCCCGCTTCCTCCCAGCAGCTCATGGAGGCCATGGAGGACTTGGCAGACCGGGAATACCGGGACCGGGTTCCTTTGAAGCAAGGCGTTCGCCCTCTTCTGGAGCGGCTGCACCAACTTGGTGTGCCCTGCGCCGTGGCCACCGCAAGCCAGGTTCATCAGACCAGGCAGGCTCTGGAGCGGCTGGGCGTCTGGCCCTTCTTCTCCTTTGTGCTGAGCGCGACCCAGTACGGTCCCAAGACCCGCCCGGACCTCTATCTGGAGGCCGCCAGGCAGCTGGGAGCTGCTCCACAGTACACCCTGGTCTTTGAGGATGCCCTTCACGCCGCCCAGACCGCCGTTCAGGCTGGTTTTCAGGTGGTGGGCGTGTATGACGCTTTTTCTGCTGAGGACCAGCCTGCGCTGAAGGAAATCTGCCGCTGGCATCTGAAACAGCTGGACGATCCGTCCTTTCTCGCCCAGCTGGGCTAAATCTGTTTCCCCCAGGTTCTTAGGAAGAACCGTTTATGCGGCGAATTGGGGGCACCACCTTTCGTCGCACTATAAAACTTCAATGCGTCAAAACAGAAAGGAGTCTTAACTATGAAAACCGCATTGACGATCGCTGGAAGCGATTCCAGCGGAGGCGCCGGGATCCAAGCCGATATCAAGACCATGACGGCCAATGGCGTATATGCCATGAGCGCTGTCACCGCCCTGACGGCCCAGAACACCACCGGCGTTTACGGCATCCTGGAGTCCACCCCTGAGTTCCTTGCCAACCAATTGGACTGTGTCTTCACGGACATCTTCCCTGACGCAGTCAAAACCGGGATGGTCTCCTCCACCGCCCTGATCCAGGTCATCGCGGACAAGCTCAAACAGTATGGGGCAAAAAACATTGTGGTAGACCCGGTGATGGTGGCCACCAGCGGCTCCCGCCTTATTTCCGAGGAGGCGGTGGAGGCCCTGAAGGAACAGCTGCTTCCTCTGGCTACCCTTCTTACCCCCAACATCCCCGAGGCCCAGGTCCTCTCCGGCATGACCATTACCACCGCAGAGGATATGGAGCGGGCCGCCCAGGCCATCAGCGAGACCTACGGCTGCGCCGTACTGTGTAAGGGAGGCCATCAGATCCACGATGCAGATGACCTTCTCTGGCGGGATGGCCAGAGCACCTGGTTCCGTGGCCGCCGCATTGATAACCCCAATACCCACGGCACCGGCTGTACGCTCTCCAGCGCCATCGCCTCCAACCTGGCCAAAGGCTATGACCTGACCCAGGCTGTGGAGCGCTCCAAGGCCTACATCTCCGGCGCTCTGGCAGCCATGCTGGATCTGGGCGCAGGCAGCGGCCCCATGGACCACCTGTTTGCTCTGCGGGGGGAGTTCGTGGATGACTAACCTGATCGTTGCAGCCTTTACCCTCTGCTATTTTGCCGTTACTCTGTTTTTGTGCCGCGGGATGCGTCTGTCTGCCCGGGATATCTGTCTTGCCGGCCTGATGTCGGCGGCTACCCTGGTGCTGCGCTGTTTCCTGATCACCCTGCCCAACGGCAGCCACATTAGTCTGGGCGCCATGCTGCCCATCCTTCTGCTCTCCCTTCTGGTCAACGCCAGGGTGGCCTTCTGCGCTGGATGGGTCACCGGCCTGCTGGCCATGCTTCTGCTGCCTGACTGGCAGCCGGTACACTGGGCCCAGCCTTTTGTGGAACAGCTTATCTGCTTCTCCGCTTTGGGCTATGCCAGTGTCTTTGGAACCGACCGGCGCTGGAAAATTATCCTGGGCACCACACTGGCGGTTGCCCTCAGCGTGACCAGTCATATTATGGCCGGTGCGGTTTTCTTTGCCCAGTACGCCTGGGACGGCTACGGCCCCTGGGCATACAGCATCGTGGCTAATCTGTCGGGCCACGGCACAGAGGGTCTGCTTACCATTATTCTTGTCTCCGTGCTGCCTGTGCGGCGGCTGGAGAAATCCATTAAGGCAGGTGTACCGCAATGACATTCACGCAGGAACTGATCGAGAAAAACTTGTCTGTGTGGCAGCAATGCCTGGACTCCCCCTTTCTTCAGCAGCTTGGAGCAGGAACCTTGGATGAAGCCTGTTTCAAGGGCTATATTGTGGATGACAGCCTCTACCTCCGGGAATATGCCAAAGTATTTGCCTGGGGCATGACCAAAGCCGAGGATTTGGAGGCTATCCGAACCTACTATTCCCTGCTCTCCTTTGTCAACGAAGGGGAGGGCGCTACCCGGCTGGTCTACCTCAAGCGCTACGGCTTGGATGACGCCCCCATCCAGCACCTGCCGCAGCGTCCGGAAAATCTGGCCTACACCGACTGTATGGTAAAGGCCGCCCGGGATGGCCAGGGCGCCCCGGAGTGCATGATGGCCTGTCTGCCCTGCATGGTCAGCTATCAGTGGATCTTCCAGCGGCTGCTACAGCAGTATCCCAATGTCCGGCAGACCCCCTTCTGGCCTCTGGTTCGGGACTACACCAGTGATGCCTATGAGCAGGCCTGCCAAAGCTGGCTGGCGTATACGGACCGGATCTGTCAGGATCTGGACACGGAACGCAAGGCCCAGTGCAGTGAGATCTTCCGGGAATGTTCCCTCCATGAACTGCACTTCTGGGAAATGAGCTTACAGCCCCGCACTGATCTTCCCTGATGTTCTTCTCAGTCTAAAAAACAAGCCCCTGCCGATGGCAGGGGCTTGTTTTTTATTTCAAAATGGTCATCCGCTCCAGGCGGTCATAGATATCCTCCCGGTGTTCCGGGTGGAGATAGGTGATGGTAATAACAAACAGCGTATCTCCCGCCACCGCTTCACAGGACACGCGGTAGAGCAAATCGTCGTCTTTCTTCTTGGGGGGCATCTCCTTCCAGCCCCAATGGGCTTGTCCGCCCTCCAGCTGCTTGGTGCGGACATCCTGCAGCTGGGCCATGTCCATCGCAAACTGTGCCGATCCCATCCTGCTGCGCAGCGCAGTGAAATGCCAAATGGGGCTCTCGCTCTCCTCATCCCGCCAGATCGCTCCAGCGCTGTCCATACCACCGTTGGACCACTCGTAGTGGTACAAACCGGGCAGAGGCACCACAAGCTTGTCGTAGGGCTGCAAAACCTCTCCTCTGCGGTAACCGATGGGATAAAGTTCCTCCATCTCAGGCACATCTTCCGGCATGCTGGGGGTACGGTCGTCCAAAATGCAAAGTTCGCGGTAATCCGCCACCGGCTGGGGCAGCGACGGGTCCATGGCGGCGGAGCGCTCCAGGGTATCCAGAATATCGGCATTAATCTGCCGGTCCTGGTAGCTGCGGTCGGAGGGTGCAAAGCAGCAGTCCTCCCACAGCTGTTTCAGCGCCCGGTTGCGCAGATACAGGGCATTCATCCCCGGCTGATCCCACAAAAACAGGTACTGCGCCAGCTCCTCCAGCGCCCCCTTCTCCAGCTTTTCCTTTAACCACGCCACTGGGAACCGTCCCAGAGGCGTTGCAATGGTGTCGGGCACCACCTCTGGCCGGTACTGATCCACTTCCCAGAAGAGGTATCCCATCTCTCCCGGCGCGGTCTTTTCCAGCACCTGGCTCACCTGCTCTTCCAGCCAGGGGAGAAACCACTCCCGGCGCAGAGCCCCAAAATCCCGGTCCTGCTGGTAGTCCGAACGGTCCTGAACGTTCCACTCCTTGATTCCAAGGCCTCCCAGCTCCTCCAGCAGCTCCAGGGCCGCCTTATGAAAGCCGGGACCGACGGGGGTGGTGTTGCACCCACACCGCAGATTCCACTGGCCAAACAGTCCCTTCTCCTTGGTCCAGGCAAAGTCCAGATAACCTCGGGGACACACAACGATACGCATGCCCTCTTCCCACACGCCCAGGCGCAGGTTTCGCTGCTTGACCAGACGCTGGACCGCTTTCACCAAAGTATCCTTGCTGCGGATTTTTCCCGTGCAGGTGATATCAATATTGCCCATGCTCGTCCTCCTCAGCAACACTGCTGGATCAGCCAAACCCGGTCAAACCGGCGCTGGACCAGATCCTCCCGGCGGATGTAGAAGTAGATTCGGCCGCAGTCGCCGAACATCAGCTCGAAGTCTCCGTTTTCCACGGTGTCAAGCTGGAAGAGCAGCTGCCACTCCCGGACGCTGGGAGTACGCAGGGCGCTGCGCTCCTCCATGGGAATATTCTCCCAGCTTCCTCCCAGATAGTATCCCCGGCTAATGAGTTCACATTGCAGGGCCATATTGTTCTGAATGATGTCCGGCCAGCCCAGCAGCTGGGAGCGGTTTGCCGGGTAGTCCATCCCCAGCTCCCGCCGGGCCTGGTCAAAGATACGGTAGTCGTTGGCGGTCCAGGGGTACTCCAGGGCAGGACAGGCATCCTGAAAATCCGGAGCATCTGCCGCCCCGGACAGCTCCGCCGCCAGTTCCGGCAGGCGGAACTCCTCCTCCAGCTCTGCCGGGAATTCCGCCGGAGCCAGGTTGCCCTTAAACCAGAATACCTGGGCACACCCCTGGTCCTTGGGATCATAACCCCAGCGCTGAGACCCCAGCTCATAGAAAAAGGAGAGTACACCCTCATGGGGCAGCAGTCCTTCCTTGTCCAGAGCGGCCAGCTGAGCACAGTCAAACTGGGCCAAAAAGGCCAGAGGCCGCTCCTTCACCTGGTCATCCTCCGGGGTATTGGTTTCAAATACCGGCCAGACGAAATCTGCCGGCACATCGGGCCGGCCGCCGAACTTGCTGGCACCAACGGCAAGCTGCTCGCTGTGAGAAACAAACCGGGTATCGATCCGGCTGCGGTAGAGTTGAGGCAAGATGTTTTTCCAATCCATTGCGGTGTTCCTTTCCGGGGGCCTCCCCCCTGTCAAAACGCTTGATATCATCCTACCACAACTCCTGTACTTTGGTCAAATATTACAGCACCATCTCACCTCACTCCTGATACCCGCCTCTCGCCTCTCCACCCTGTTTCCTTATTTTTACTTTCACTTTTCTCCGATTTTGCCCTTTTTTCCTCTTTCCTTGTCCCGTTTGGCCGGGACAAATTTTCTTGAAAGAAAGAAACTTTCAGACTTTTTCCCTCCCCTGCACCAGTCCTCTTTTTGACATATCATCCTGCCTTTCCAATTGGAACGGAGAGAGAAAAATGCCGCCAAATTTGCATTATTTCTTCAATATTGAATTTTTCCCTGCATTTTCCCATTCCATCTTTTCGTTATTATCACCAATAGATTTCCATTCTTTCATCCTTTATTATGTATAATATGTGGGGAAACTGCGCTTCTCAGCGCTTAACGGAAAGAAGAGGTGTAAACAATGTCCAACGGTATCTCATTGGCCCGCGTGGAGGAGATCATCAACTCCTACGGCTGCCAGCGCCACCAGTTGATCGCCATCATGCAGGACGTACAGGCCGAGTTTAAATATCTTAGCCCCCAGGTCCTGGAACTGATCGCACAGAAGCTGAACATCGGCGTGGCAAAGGTGTACAGCGTGGCCACATTCTACGAAAACTTCTCCCTGGAAGCCAAGGGAAAGTACATTATCAAGGTATGTGACGGCACCGCCTGTCACGTGCGGAAATCTCAGCCCATCTATAACGCCATCCGGGAGTATCTGGAGCTGGAGGATAAGCAGAAGACCTCTGCCGATGGACTGTTTACCCTGGAGACGGTGGCCTGCTTGGGCGCCTGCGGACTGGCTCCCGTAGTCACCGTCAACGATCAGGTCCACTCCAAAATGAGCCCCGAACTGGCCATTGACCTGTTGGAGTCCCTGCGAAAGGAGGAGGCCGCCCATGAACGCAGCTAAATTGACCCGTGACCAGTTGAAGGTCCGACAGATGAAGGCCAAGCGGGCACTGGAAGCACAGCGCCGCCAGGTTCTCATCTGCGCCGGTACCGGCTGTATCGCCGGCGGCTCTCTGAATATCTACGACAAATTGAAAGAGGAGTGCCAGCGCCGGGGACTGAACGTCCATGTGGGCCTTCTCCGGGAGGACGAAACCCCTGAGACCAAGTCCGACGACATCAACCTCAAGCGCAGCGGCTGCCACGGCTTCTGCGAGATGGGTCCCCTGCTCCAGATCGAGCCCGACGGCATTCTCTACACCCACGTACAGGTGGAGGACTGCGACGACATCATCGAGCAGACTCTGCTGCGGGGCAAGGTAATTCCCCGGCTGCTCTACCAGCTGGACGGAGTGACCTATGAGAAACATGAGGACATCCCCTTCTATCATAAGCAGCACCGCATCGTGCTGGAAAACTGCGGCACCACCGACGCGGAGGATATTGACGAATATCTGGCCAAGGATGGCTACTCTGCCTTTGAAAAGGCTCTGTTTGAGATGACCGACGAGGCCATCTGCAAGGAAATTCTGGATTCCGGCCTGCGTGGCCGAGGCGGCGGCGGCTTCCCCGCCGGACGCAAGTGGGAGAGCGTGCGTCAGCAGCCCAAGGGCAAGAAGTACGTGGTGTGCAACGGCGACGAGGGTGACCCTGGCGCCTTTATGGACCGCTCCATCATGGAGGGCAATCCCCACTCCATCATCGAGGGCATGCTCATCGCCGGTGTGGCGGCGGGCAGTGACGAGGGCTACATCTACGTCCGCGCCGAGTATCCCTTGGCCGTGTCCCGTCTGCGCAACGCCATCGCCCGCGCGGAGGAGCTGGGCCTGCTGGGCGACCACATTTTAGGCACTGACTTCTCCTTCCACCTCCATGTAAACCGGGGTGCAGGCGCCTTCGTCTGCGGCGAGGGCAGCGCCCTCACCGCCTCCATCGAGGGCAACCGCGGTATGCCCCGTGTAAAGCCTCCCCGTACCGTGGAGCACGGCCTGTGGGCCCAGCCTACGGTTCTCAACAACGTGGAGACCTTCTCCACCGTTCCTCTCATCATCCGCAACGGCTCCAAGTGGTACCGCTCCATCGGCACCGAGAAGAGCCCAGGCACCAAGGCCTTCGCCCTCACCGGCAATGTGGTGAACACCGGCCTCATCGAGGTCCCCATGGGCACCACCCTACGGGAGGTCATCTTTGACATCGGCGGCGGCATCAAGGACGGTAAGAAATTCAAAGCCGTCCAGATCGGCGGCCCCTCCGGCGGCTGTCTCACCGAGGAGCACCTGGATATGCCCATGGACTTCGACTCCCTGAAGAAAGTGGGCGCCATGATCGGCTCCGGCGGCCTGGTGGTCATGGACGAAGACACCTGTATGGTAGAGGTGGCCCGGTTCTTCATGAACTTCACCCAGAATGAATCCTGCGGCAAGTGCGTTCCCTGCCGTGAGGGTACCCGCCGCATGCTGGAGATCCTCACCCGCATTGTCAACAATGAGGGCTCTCTGGAGGATCTGGACCTGCTGGAGACTCTGGCCAACACCATTACCGAGACCTCTCTGTGCGGCCTGGGCCAGAGCGCCTGTAAGCCGGTACAGAGCACGCTGAAATACTTCCGGGATGAATATCTGGCCCACGTAGTGGATAAGCACTGTCCCCACTGCAACGGCCGTAAAAAGGAGCTGCAGATCGATCCCGAGCTGTGTAAGGGCTGCGGCAAGTGCATGAAGCAGTGTCCCATGGACGCCATCTCCGGCCAGATCCGGATGCCCCATGTCATCGACACAGAAAAATGTATCAAATGCGGCGCGTGCTGGGGCTGCTGTCCCTTCGGCGCCATTCGAGAGGAGTGAGCACTATGGCAAAGGGAATCATGTATATCGACGGCCAGCGGGTCCCCTTCGACGGGGAACCCAACGTGCTCTCCGTCATCCGCAAGGCAGGCATCGAGATGCCCACCTTCTGCTACTACTCCGACCTGTCTGTCTACGGCGCCTGCCGCATGTGCGTGGTAGAGGACGAACGGGGCAAGATCGAGACCTCCTGCTCCATGAAGCCTCGGGATGGCCTGTCCATCCGCACCAACACCGCCCGTCTGCTCAAGCACCGGCGGATGATTTTGGAACTGCTCCTTGCCTCCCACAACTGCAGCTGCACCACCTGTGAAAAGAGCGGCGACTGCCGCTTGCAGGAGCTGGCCATGCGCTTTGGCGTGCGCCGAGTGCGCTTCGGGGACAGCCGGGAGGAGTCTACTCTGGACGACAGCAGTCCCGCTGTGGTCCGTGACCCCAGCAAGTGCATTCTGTGCGGCGACTGCGTACGTATGTGTGAGGAGACCATCGGCATGGGCATCATCGACTTTGCCCGCCGTGGCTACAATATGCGGGTCTCCCCCGCCTTTGGCCGCAACCTCTCGGAGACCCACTGCATCAGCTGCGGCCAGTGTGCCGCTGTGTGTCCCACCGGCGCCATCACCATCTACAACCAGATCGGCAAGGCCTGGCGCGCCATCCACGACCCCCAGAAGCGGGTGGTAGTGCAGATCGCTCCCGCCGTCCGCGTGGCGGTAGGCGAGGCCTTCGGCCTGCCCGCGGGCCAGAACGTGCTGGACCAGCTGGTCACCGCGCTGAAATTCATGGGCGTGGATGAAGTATATGACACCACCTTCGGCGCCGACTTCACCACCATTGAGGAGTCTCAGGAGTTCCTGGCCCGTCTGGAAAAGGGCGGTCCCTTCCCCATGTTCACCTCCTGCTGCCCTGCTTGGGTCAAGTATCTGGAAAATGAGAATCCCAAATATCTGAAGAACATCTCCACCTGTAAATCTCCCATGGAGATGTTTGCTGCCATCATCCGGGAACACTATCAGAAGAAGGATGCGGAAGACGGTCGTTCCACCTTCCACATCGCGATCATGCCCTGCACCGCCAAGAAGATGGAGGCCGCCCGGCCCCAGTTCTACCACAACGGCAAGCCCGATGTGGATGTGGTGCTCACCACCCAGGAGATCATCAACATGATCAAGGAGTCGGGCATCCAGCTGCCCCAGATGGAGCTGGAGTCCCCTGATCTGCCCTTCGGTCTCGGTTCGGGCGCAGCCGTGATTTACGGCTCCTCCGGCGGCGTGGCTGAGTCTGTGGTGCGCTACTGCCTGCCTGACAAGAGCAAAAACACCCTGCGTGAATTGCAGTATTCCCCTCTGCGGGGCAATGAGGCTATCCGTGAGGCCACCGTACAGGTAGGTGAGCGGGAAATCAAGCTGGCTGTGGTTCACGGACTCATCAACGCTCAGAAGCTGCTCAAGGAGATCGATGCGGGCACCGCCTATTACGACCTGGTAGAGGTCATGACCTGCCCCAGCGGCTGCGTAGGCGGCGCCGGACAGCCCTACGGCCTCAAGCAGAAAAAGCAGGACCGGGCCGCTGGCCTGTATGCTGCCGACCGGGCCGCTCCCTTCAAGCGCGCGGAGAAGAACCCGGTGGTTTTGGACTTCCTCAATAATTACACGCCCGAGCAGCGCCACGAACTGCTCCACACCAGTTATCAAGGCTGACCATTTCTTTTCCCAAAACAGCACACAGGCCGTCCATAGAAATATGGACGGCCTGTGTGTTATTTCTCCTCCTGCTGCCAGACCCGGGGAAGGGTCACCGTAAAGCAGGTTCCATTTTGAGCATCACTTTTCACTTCGATCTGTCCCCGGTGGAACTGAACGATGGTCTGGGCAATAGCCAATCCCAGGCCATACCCGCCCTCCTTCCGGCTGCGGGAACCGTCAACCCGGTAAAACCGCTGAAACAAATGCTCCAAGTGCTCCGGCGGAATCGGCTTTCCGGTATTGGTCACCGTCAGCACCGCCCGTTCCTGGCGGCGCTGCAGCTCCAGCCTCACCCGGCCGGCCTCGCCGGCATACTTGACTGCGTTGTCCAGCAAAATCATAACCAGCCGCTCCAGGCAGTCCAGATCGCCGTGGATGGACAGTCTGGGCTGGATCTCACTGTCCAACTCTACCCCACTCTCAAAGGCCACCGATTCAAACCGCAGCACACAGCCGGTAACCAAGTCGCTGAGGTTGCATACCTGCGTTTTGGCAGACTGTCTGGCGTCGTCATGCTTGGCCAGAAACAGCATATCCTCCACCAGCCCCTTCATCCGCTGGGCCTCTTCCTGAATGTAGCTAATCCACTTATGTTGGGATGCTACGGTCTCATCCGGATGCCCCTCCACGATCCCGGCGTTGGCCAAAATCACGGTAAGCGGTGTTTTTAACTCGTGGGAGGCGTCGGCTACAAACTGCCGCTGCTGGGTCCAGGCCTCTTCCACAGGCTTGAGGGCCAGTCGGGAGAGGAACAGACTGATGATAAAAAACACCACCAGCGCACCCGCGCCGATGAGCAGGGAATTGAGTACCAGACGCCATAGAGAGGCTCGTTCCCAACTTAAATCGGAAAAGGCGATCTGAGTTTCGCCATCCTTATTGGTTTCAACCAGAAAGCGCAGGCCCAGATCGGAGAGTTTTCCCCGCTGAGCCCCAGAGGCCAGCACCTGTTCTACCGCCTGCTCTACCACATCTTCAGAGACCTTTACGTTCTCACCGCTCTCCAGAGTGATCTGTCCCTGAGCGTCTACTGACACACAAAAAACGGGGATCACAGACTGCCATTCCCGCTCCGATCCCAGCAGCGGCATTTTGATTTCAAACTGAGGTGGAATCCCATCCCGGCGCAGCATCAGCGTCATTACGGTCACGCTCTCCCGCTCCAACTGACTGGCTGTGGAGTATACCAGCGTGCCAAACACCGCCAGCAGCACCAGCGTCACCAGCAGCATGTTGATCAGGATAAATTTTATCCGCAGTCTGCGAAGCATCCTATAACCTCCTTATTCCCCCGGATGCTCCAGATAATAACCTACCTTCCGCACCGTGGAGATCGCTATTCTGCTGCCCAGATAGGCCAGTTTCTTGCGCAAAAAGGAGATGTAGACCTCTACATTATTATCTTCCGCCTCGGAATCCAGCCCCCAGATCTTGGCGATCAGAGTTTCCTTGCTCACCACAGCCCGGCTGTTTACCATGAGCAGACGCATCACTTCAAACTCTTTAAAACCCAGGCGGACCGAGCGCTCTCCCACTCGCAGCAGACGGCTGGAGCACTCCAGGCTCAAGTCGCCTACCTTCAGTACATCCCCCAGCACTTCTCCCTGCCGCCGGGTCAAAGCCCGTACGCGTGCCATCAGTTCCCCGCTGTCAAAGGGCTTGGTCATATAGTCGTCCGCACCGCAGTCCAGGCCGCCGATCTTGTCGCTGATATCGTCCCGGGCTGTAAGCATAAGGATGGGGGTGGAAATATGAGCAGAGCGCAGCCGGCGGGCCACCTCAAATCCGTCTACCTTGGGCAGCATCACATCCAGAATGATCAGATCATACTGGCCGGTCAGGCCATAATCAACGCCATCCGCTCCGTCGCCTACCATGTCCGCCTGATAGCGCTGGTCCTCCATAAGCTGCCGCAGCGTCTCAGCCAACCGCGTCTCGTCTTCCACAATTAAGATCCGCATACTGGGTCCCTCCTGTCCATTTTTCTCATCTTACCCCAGGAAGCTGAAACCTGTCTGAAAGAAATTGTACCACAAGAATCTGTCCAGCGCAAAAAGAATCCGGCACCCAAATGAGATTGGACGCCGGAGCATGGATTGTTACATACCCAGCAGAGCCACCAGTTTGTCCCACAGCTTGAACTTATCGTTGTAGCCAAAGACAAAGATGACCAGCACAATAATGGGCAGGATATAGGTCACGTAGAAACGAACCGCCTTGGGGAACTTCAGACCAGAGCCGGTGTTGGCCTCAGCCAAGAAGTTATCCCAGCCCCAGCCGCACTTGGTAACACAGAACAGCAGGTACACCAGAGAACCCAGGGGCAGCAGATTGTTGCTGACGATGAAGTCCTCCAGGTCCATCACACCGCTGCCCGCACCGAAAGGCTGGAAGCCGGAGAGCACATTGAAGCCCAGCAGGCAGGGCAGGGACAGGATGATAATGGCCACGGTGTTCACCAGCACCGCCTTCTTACGGCTCCAGCCCCACTTGTCAATGCAGAAGGAGAGGATATTCTCAAAGACTGCAATGACGGTGGACAGAGCAGCAAAGGACATGAAGACAAAGAACAAAGCGCCCCAGACCTGACCCATGGGCATCTCATTAAAGACGTTGGGCAGGGTGATAAAGATGAGGTTAGGACCGGAGTCAGCCGCCACATCAAAGGCAAAGCAGGCGGGGAAGATGATCAGGCCCGCAGTAAAGGCCACAAAGGTATCCAGCACGCCCACCCGGAGGGCCTCGCCGCCCAGGGTATATTCCTTGCCGATGTAGCTGCCGAAGATGGCCAGAGCGCCAATGCCCAGGGACAGAGTAAAGAAGGCCTGACCCATGGCGGCATAGACCGCCTCGCCCAGGATGAAGTTGCCGTTGGCATCATAAGCCAGGTTGTGGAAGTTGGGCATGAGATAGAACTTCAGGCCCTCGCCGGCACCCTCCAGGGTAACAGAGCGGAATACCAGCACCACCATTACGGCCAGCAGGCAAAGCATCATCACTTTGGTGACCTTCTCCACGCCGTTCTGCAGTCCGCGGGAACAGATCAGCATACAAAGCACCACGACGATGACCATAAACAGAGCCATCAAGCCGGGCTGACCCATCAAGGCGCTGAACTCATTGCTCACTCCGGCGGAATCCAGACCCACAAAGTCGCCCTTGAGCATTTTTACAAAGTAGAGCACCAGCCAACCGGCAATGGTGGTGTAGAACATCATCAGCAGATAGTTGCCGGCAATGCCGAACCAGCTGTAGATGTGCCACTTGGTTCCCTTGGGCTCCAGAGCGTTAAAAGACAGAGCAATGCTCTTCTGGCTGGCCCGGCCCACGGAAAACTCCATGACCATTACAGGAAGGCCCATGATCACCAGGAACAGCAGGTACACCAGCACAAAGGCGGCGCCGCCGTACTTACCGGTGATATAGGGAAAGCGCCACACATTTCCCAGACCAATGGCACAGCCTGCCGAAATCAGCAGGAAGCCCAGGCGGGAGGAAAAACTTTCTCGCTTTTGCACACACAAAACCTCCTTAAACAGTGTTTGAAACAGCCCTCTCAATCCGTTTCAAAACACAAGCTATTTTAGCAGTATCTTTTCCCCGGGTCAATCGTTTCCCCCCATTTTCCCGACTTTTCTACACTAAACTGCAAAACACCCCTTTCAAGGCCTGATTTTGTGTGGATTATTAGCCCCAAAAATTTTTTAAATTTTTTTCGAAAACCCCCTTGCCAAACTCTTTTTCTTGTGCTATACTAGCGTAGCTGTCAGGGACAGCGAACAAAAAACTTCAAAATGCGGCTGTAGCTCAGTTGGATAGAGTGTTTGGCTACGAACCAAAAGGTCGGGGGTTCGAATCCCTTCAGCCGTACCAAAACGAAGGACATGTTAATGTCCTTCGTTTTGTTTTATCTTCTATTTTCTCTTTCAAAAGAACAACGCACAGGACATCCTTACGGAAGCCTGTGCGTTGTTTTTATTTTTTCTTGGTCTTACTCCTGCTTCAGAGCCTGCTCCAGATCGATCTCTTCCGCATCGCCCCACAGACGCTCCAAATCATAGAACTTGCGGGCCTCGTCGGTAAAGACATGGACCACTACCGCAGAAAAATCCATCAGCAGCCAGGTGCCGCCCCGGTGTCCCTCAATGTGATGGGCACGCTCGCCGTGGGCCTCCATGGCCTCTTCACAGGCGTCCGACATGGCCTTTACCTGGGTGTTGGAGGTAGCAGTGCAGATCACAAAGTAATCCGCCAGAGTAGTCAGGCCCTCCGTTTTCAGGACCTTAATCTCTTCACCCTTCTTGCTGTCCAAAGTTTTGGCCAATAAAATGGCGCTCTCATAAGAAGTCACAGGCAATTCTCCTTTTCTTGATATTTATTACGCCGCCAGATCTCCACCGGCGGGATCGGTCTGGGGTACTTCAGGCTGAACAGGGTCCGGAGTACTATTTTCCCCGCCGCTCTGGGAACTGTTCCCGCCATTGCCGGAACCGCCCTGAGAGCTGTCTCCGCCGCTGCTGGAGCCGCCCTGGGAGCTGTCCCCACCATTGCCGGAACCACCCTGAGAGGCATCTCCGCCGCTGCCGGATCCACCCTGGGAGCTATCTCCACCACTGCCGGAGCTACCCTGGGAGCTGTCTCCGCCGCTGCTGGAACCGCCCTGAGAGCTTTCTCCACCGCTGCTAGAACCACCCTGGGAGCTATTTTCACCACTGTTGGAACCGCCGGAAGATCCGCTGTTTCCAGAGGAACCGGAGTTTCCGGAAGAACCAGAATTTCCGGAGCTGCCGGAAGAAGATCCACCTCTGGAGGAATTCAGACTGGTATCCAGCAGTGTTCCGCTGGTCACACTGTAACTGCCGTCGCTGTTACGAACCAGTACCTGCAGATCGCTGGACTGGATGTCGCTGAGATAGGGATTGAAGCCATTATTGAGAATCTCAAGTAGCTCGTCCACATCAGGCAGAATCATCGATACGCCGGGGTAGTCGGCGCTCACCCAAGGCATGCTGACAAAGTTCACATTCTGCTCTGCGTCCATGCCACTCGCCAGCTGTGCAAAGGCCAGAATATTACCCAGGGAGAGGTCGGTGGTGACGTTCTCCATAAAGACCTCAGCCAAGGCAGGGGCCTTCAGCAGGGTAGCAGGCTTGAGGCACTCCGCCGCCACAGCCTCCAGGAAGGCCTGCTGGGTCTCGATACGGCCCAGATCCCCGTTGGGATACTGCACAGAGTAGTCGTTATTGTGACGCCAGCGGATCAGGCCCATGGCCTGATCGCCATCCAGCTTCTGATAGCCTTCCTTCAGGTGGATATGCAGGTCCTGGCCGGGGGTAGGATCGTCATAATCCATGTCAAAGGGTACATCAAAGTACACGCCGCCCAAGGCGTCCACCATCTGGCCCACTGCCTCCCACTGGACCATCACATAGAAGTCCGGTGTGATACCGGTAAGCTTTCCAACCTCTTTTTTCAGGGCAGTGATACCTTTTTCCACCTGGGTATCGGGATCAGAGCCCTTATTATAGTTATACACCGCATTGAGCCGGTGTCCGCTGCCCTTTCGATCCACATTGATCATGGTATCGCGGGGCAGGCTCATGCCGTTGATGGTCTTATTCACCGTATCAAAGGTAATGAGCATCATGGTGTCGGTATTGCCGCCGCCGGCGGTATCCTGACCCACCAGCAGGAAGGTGTATACCCCTTCCTTTCGGCCGCTCTTGGCCACATCGGGCAGCTCCGCTCCGTCATAGGCAGAGCTGTCCCCGTTTCCGCCATCCGGCATCACCGGGATATCCGGCAGCTTCATCCAGGACTTGAGGCCCACCGCCACTGCTATGACAACGATCGCAACCACCGCCAGTACCTGAAGCAGTCGGTACCGGATCTTCTGTCCGCGGTTCAGCCCAGCCACCCAGGCCTTATGCCGCGCCCACCAACCGTCCCTTCTGGAGGAACGTCTTCTTCTTGCTGTACTTTCTCTCTTTCCGCTCATACGTTTTTAATCTCCTAGTGTTACTCCCTGCCGACGCAGCCAGTCCCGCGCCTGTTGGGTGTTGGTATGGATAGGAACGCCCCGCTGCTGCATTTCCTCGATGGTAGATTCCACCCCCAGCAGCATAGCCTGGTCCAAATCGGTATAGGCCAGCTTCCGCAGCCGCTCCACTCCTTCAAAATCCCGGTTTGGCTCTATGTAATCGGCCATATACAGGATCTTGTCCAGCAAAGACATGTCCGCCTTTCCGGTGGTGTGCCAAAAGATGGCCTGGTACACCTCCTCAGGTTCTCCAAAAACATACTTGGCAATACATGCCCCTGTTTTGGAGTGGAGGAGCTTGACCGCCTTCTGCTCCAGACTGTCCAGCTCCACGCCGTACTTGCGGCACAGCTCCAACTGAGGTTCCAGTTCCAGGTACTTGGTGCAGTCGTGGAGGATCGCCGCATGGCGGGCCAGCTCCGGGTCAGCTCCCCAGAATTTGGCCAGGCGCACAGCCTCCTCCTCCACCCCCATCACATGGGGCACCCGCTTGGCGCGGATCATGGAGTAGGAACAGGCACGCAGTTGAGGCAGCGTGAGCTCCTTGAGTACCACAGAGGTGTCATAGAGCCGGTGCATCAGAATATACCCATATACGGCAGGCAGGAGGTATTCGCTTCCCTTCTCCCGGCTGAGCAGTTCTCGCAGCTGGGTGGACGAGATATCCACCAGTCCCGGCAGCGTAATAGTGACCACCTTGGCCCCCAAATGCTTGGACAGGTACTCCCGCTGAGGTGCAAACACGGCCTCGCCATCCTGCTCGGTACGGCCAAAGGCGCAGATCCCCGCCAAACGGGTGATCGTGCCCGGGTCATGCCAGTGATGGAGGGTCAGAAACATATCGGTCCCCATAAGCAGCCACAGCTCCGCATCGGGATACTGCTTGTGGATGGCCTCCAGAGTATCAGAGGTGTAACTTTTCCCCTCCCGGTCCATCTCCAGGGATGAGACTTCCACCCGGCCGGGCAGGTTCATGGAATCTGCCATGATCTCCACCATAGCCAGACGATGTTCCTTGCTGGGACTGTCGGCAGGCAATACCTTATGTGGGGGAATCGCCGCCGGCATCAAAAGCAGCTTGTCCAGCTTCAGTGCGTCCATTGCCGTGCGGGCCGCCGCCAGATGCCCCAGATGTGGGGGATTAAAGGTTCCTCCGTAAATACCGATCTTCACTGTGAGACGCCACCTTTCTCCACCATTTTCAGGGATGAACCTCTATTCTGTTATACGCCGCGTTTTTTCTTGTCCTCCACCAGGACGATCTTATCCTTTTTGTCCTTGCGATGACTTGGACGATACAGCACAAATTTTGTTCCGATCACCTGGACCACTTCGCTCCGGGTCAGGGGAGCCAGAGCCTCCGCCGCCTCTCGGGCAGACATGAGGGAGTTTTCCAGCACCCGGCCCTTAATGATCTCCCGGGCCTCCAGGGCGTCGTTTGCCTGCTTGACCAGATTATCCCCGATTCCGTCTTTCCCCACAATGAGGATGGTATCGATGCTGTTGGCCAGTCCACGCAGCTGGGCGCGCTGTTTGCTTGACAATTCCATAGACGTTTGATTCCTCTCTAAAGTTACTTTTTTTTCAAATATTCTTCCAGCTTTTTCTGGAAGTCCTCCAGGGCTTTGCCCCGGTGGGAGATTGCGTTCTTCTCCTCAGGGGTAAGCTGGGCAAAGGTCTTCTTCAGACCAGGCACAAAGAACACCGGGTCATAGCCAAAGCCGCCCTCTCCCATAGGAGCAAAGGCAATGGTTCCGGGACACTCGCCCCGGGCGGTCAACACATCCCCATTGGGGAAGCAGCAGGTGATGACCGAGACGAACTTGGCGGTTCTGGGCGTCTGTCCCCGCATATTCTCCAGCAGCAGGCGGTAACGCCCGGTATCGTCCAGGCCCTCTCCGCCGTAGCGGGCGGAGTACACGCCCGGTGCGCCGTTCAGCGCGTCCACACACAGCCCTGAATCGTCGGCAATGGCGGGCATACCGGAGGCCTCCATCACTGCCTTTGCCTTGAGCATGGAGTTCTCTTCAAAGGTGGTTCCGGTCTCCTCCACCTCGACGTCCACCCCAGCGTCCGCTTCAGAGCAGACTTCAATTCCCAGCTGGGAGAGAATCTCGTTCATCTCTTTGAGCTTTTTCTGATTTTTACTGGCAAGTACCAGTTTCATGATACCAGCGTCCTTTCTTTCTCTGCCAGGCGGTCCAGCTTCATGTTCCGGCAGGTAAGCACGATATCGGTACTCACCATGACCAGATCTAGGATGTACACCGCCACCACATAAGTCACGTCGTTGGCAATAAACTTTCCCGCCAGGCCAAACAGATAGCCAATCACCACCAGGATCTCAAACTGCAGACTCTTTCCCTTGGCGGTGCGGGAACGCAGGGATTTATAAATGTTGAAGGGCCAGGATACGCCAAAGCAGACCAGCATGATGGTCTCAAACAAATGTGCCATCCTTCTCCCCTCCGTGTTTAGCCCAGTGCTTTCTTCTGGGCGGCTTGGAGCTCCTGAATGCCCTTGGCACACAGCTCCACCAGCTTCTGCTGCTCCTCCAGGGTGAAGGGGCGGCCCTCGCCGGTGCCCTGGATCTCAATGAGGCGGCCCTGGTCGTCCATAACGCAGTTGAGGTCCACCATGGCGCTGGAGTCCTCCTCATAGCACAGGTCCAGCATGGGCACATCATTTACCACGCCGGCAGACACAGCAGCCACATAGCCGCTGATGGGGTACTCGCTGAGCTGGCCCTTCTCCATCATCTTCTGGAAGGCCAGCATCATGGCTACAAAACCGCCGGTGATGGAGGCAGTGCGGGTGCCGCCGTCTCCCTGGAGCACGTCGCAGTCAATGGTAATATTCCAGGGGCCCAGCTTCTTGCGGTCCACCACAGAGCGCAGAGAGCGCCCAATGAGCCGCTGGATCTCAGCGGAACGGCCGTTCAGCTTCAGCTTGGAGATATCCCGGCGGGAGCGCTCCCGGTTGGCCCGGGGCAGCATGGAGTACTCGGCAGTGACCCAGCCCTCTCCCTCAGGGACATGGCGGGGCGGCTTATCCTCCACGCTGGCGGTGCACAGCACGTGGGTGTTGCCGCAGCGAATGAGGCAAGAACCCTCGGCAAACTTGTTGATATTGGGAATGATCTCGATGGGACGCAGCTCATCATTTTTTCTTCCATCAATACGAGACATTACTCAGACTTCCTCTCAGTTTTTCTTGATTCTACCATAAAAGGCGACAGAAATGTTAAGGGGATGTGAATAGGGCTTTTAATTTTTCCTTAAGGCCTGCGTGATGCTACGGGATCAACCAAAACAGCACGCTTATCAAGACCAGGAGCAGTAGAACGATCAGGCCCGCCAGATTCTCCCGGCGCTGCTTTTGGGTCACTCCCTCTCCCCACAGGCGCAAAGAGCGCCATAGGTTCCGCAGACCGTACCGGTGGATGTTGAGAATGACGCGGAACAGACAAAAGGCCAAAGCAAGGTCCAAAGTCTTCCCACTCCAGTATTCCACACCCTGCACCTCCCCGTCAATCTGGAACTCAAATCAGTGCCTGGGCAAACTCGGCGGCGTCAAAGGGCTTGAGGTCGTCGATGCCCTCGCCTACGCCGGCGTACTTCACGGGCACGCCCAGCTCCTTGGCGATGGCGATGGCAATGCCGCCCTTGGCGGTGCCGTCCAGCTTGGTAAGGACGATGCCGGTGATACCAGCGGCCTCCTTAAACTGCTTGGCCTGGATGAGGCCGTTCTGGCCGGTGGTGGCGTCCAACACCAGCAGAGTCTCCCGGGCACAGTCGGGCAGTTCCCGGTCAATGACGCGGGAGATCTTGTTGAGCTCGTTCATCAGGTTCTGCTTGTTGTGCAGCCGGCCGGCAGTGTCGATGAGCACCACATCGGCCCTTCTGGCCTTGGCGGCAGAGGCGGCGTCAAAGACCACGGCGGCGGGGTCGGCCCCCTCGTGCTGCTTGATGATCTCCACACCGGAGCGCTCGGCCCAGATGGTCAGCTGCTCGGCGGCGGCGGCACGGAAGGTGTCGGCAGCACACAGCAGCACCTTTTTCCGCTCATTTTTGAGCTGATGGCCGATCTTGCCGATGGTGGTGGTCTTGCCCACGCCGTTGACTCCGATAAACAGTACCACGGCGGGCTTGGTGGACAGATTCAGGGTGGGCTCACCCACGGTCATGGCATCGGTGATCACCCGGCACATGCACTCCCGGGCCTCTTCCACGGTCTTGATGTGCTCCTCCCGCACCCGGCCCCGCAGCTCCTCCACCAGTTCCAGGGTGGTATCCATACCGGTATCCGCCAGGATGAGGGACTCCTCCAGCTCATCATAGAAGTCGTCGGTGAGCTCGGAACCAAAGTTGGCAAAAATATTGATCTTCTTCAGTTTATCAAAAAATCCCATATCAAAGTATCCTTTTCTTCTTTTCGTTCCAGGGGATTTTAGCCCCACAGAGTTTACAGTAGTCTCCTGGGTATCTTCCTAAATGCATGCCGCACGAAGGGCAGCGCATCCATATCGGCTGCAGGATGCCCGCTCCAAAAAACAGCACCAGCCCTAATACCTTTCCCCACATTTCCGGATACAGGAGCAGAAGGAGCAAACCGACCAGCAGGAAAAGCAGGAGCATCCATTGTTTTTGCCGCAGTGTCATGTCGAGCTCTCCTTAAAGCCTGGTGTTCTTCGCCCCACAGTATGGACACTTGGGGTCATCCATATCGTAGCTATGGCCGCAATAAGTACAGGAGACCTTAGCAATGCTCCCAGCCTCTTCCTCCGGCTCCTGATTCCAGTCTGCCCGGAAAAACTCCAGCTTACCGCAGTTCGGGCAACCTAGAATATCTACATCCAGAGCTCCGGCCAGCCGATTACCCCAGTCTCCGGAAAACACCCCGGCCTTGCCCAGTTGGATAAATTCTCGCCTGATCAGCTGCATTTTTTCCCCGCAGCGCAGACAGCTGAGGTCCTCCCGCATGACTCAATCCTCCCCGCTCCAGTAGAGTTCACCGCCGGTGGCAATACACTTTTGTACCTCCAGCTCCCGGCCATCCAATACGACCCGAACGTTCTCTCCGTTCCAGGAGGAACGGAAGTCCTGGAAAATCAGCAGCTGGCCAGATTCCGCATCCTCACTGTCCTCGGAGGTGCGGATGTGCAGCACCAGCGCAGCGCTGCCGTCTTCCTGTTTTTCTTCCGTCACAGTAATATCGTCTGCATCCAGCATCCGGTCCTGCATAGGCAGGAAGAGCACATACTCCCCCGCCTCCTGCCGCTCCAGCCAGTAGGCCTGGTCACCCCGGTCCGCTTTCTCCAGCCACTGGGTCACCTCTTCGTTTTTGTCATCCTTGGTCAGCAGCATCCACTGGCTGTCGCCGCCGCTTTCCGTACTCAAAGGCTGACGGATCACGTCCGGTTGGTTCTGCCCAATGGCCAGGTCCAGTGCCGCAAAGGCGATTTTCACGCCGATGAAAAGCACCACGACCAGTGCGATCATTCCAATGATGCTCCATTTTCCTTTTTTCTGCTCTTTCACGTGTTCCTCCTAGCGGATGTTCCGTTCCTTCGTTCTCACAAGCTGCGAATCCCTCGCTTTCCCCTTTCGGGCAAAGCTCGTTCTCTCCGCTGCTCGTGCGGGGCCCCCACGCATTCGCAGGGTCCGTGCCTATCGGATATTCAGTTCCTTCTCTACATCATTCAGGTTGATGGTCAGCATTCGGCTGATACCCTGCTCCTGCATGGTGACACCGTAGAGCACATCGGCTTCTTCCATTGTGCCGCGGCGGTGGGTGATCACGATAAACTGGGTGTGATCAGTCATGGCACGCATGTAGTGGGCAAAGCGCACCACGTTGTTGTCGTCCAGGGCCGCCTCGATCTCGTCCATCACAACGAACGGAGTGGGCCGCACCTTCAAAATAGCAAAGTATAGGGCAATGGCAACAAAGGCCTTCTCGCCGCCGGACAGCAGAGAGATGATCTTCAGCGCCTTACCGGGGGGCTGCACCTTGATCTCGATGCCGCAGTTGAGGATATCGTTGGGGTCTTCCAGCTCCAGCGTGGCTTTTCCGCCTCCAAAGAGCTCTGCAAAGGTCTCGCCGAAAGAGCGGTTGATACTGTCAAACTCCCGGGCAAAGATGGTCTTCATCTCCCCGGTGATCTGAGCGATCACATCCTCCAGTTCCTTCTTGGCCTTCTCCACATCGTCCCGCTGATCAGTGAGGTAGGTATACCGCTCATTGACTCGCTCAAATTCCTCAATGGCTCCCACATTTACATTGCCCAGCGCGGAGATACTCTTTTTCAGCTCTCCAATGCGGCGGCTGGCCTTAGGCACCGACTCGATCTCCACCCGCTGCAGCTTGGCCGCCTCGTGGGACAGTTCATAGGTTTCCCACAGCTTGTCCAAAATCTGCTTCTCGTCCATGGACGAGGCCATCTTTTTTTGCTCCAGACGGGAGACTTCCCCGCCGATGGTCAGGAGCTCTTTGTTCTTCTCCTGGCCTTCCCGAGTGGCTTTCACACGCTCACCCTCCAGCTCCATCTTTTCCTGATTGAGCTGGGCGATGGCCTGGTTCTGCTCCTCGTTCTCCAGGCGAAGCTGCTGCAGCCGAGTCTCCTTCTCCCCGATCTCCTGGGCAAAGGCCTCATTTTTCTCCTCATAGTCACCAATGAGAGCCCGGCTCTGGTCCTGGTCTCCGGCCAGATCCCGGCGCAGATCCTCCAGTTCCTCCAAGGTATGCTTCCCGGTCTCCCGTTCTGCCTCCAGGGCGGCCAGACTGGCGTTGAGAGCTGCCAGTTCCTGAGTAATTTTCAGCGAGCGCTCCTGAAGATCATTCTGGCCCTGAGCCTTACCCTCAGCCTCACTTTTCAGGGCGGCAGCAGCGCCCTCCAGCTCCTGGATCCGGTCCCGGGCGCTCTGGGTGTCGGTTTCGATCTCCGCAGAGCGCTTCTTCAACTGTTCCAGTTCTTCCTTCTGGCCGGCCTGCTGCCGCTCCAGGTCGCTGACAATACTGCGGCACAGGGCCTGCTCGCCCTGGGCCTTCAGGATAGCATCTTCCCACTCACGCAGCTGGGCCTGAGCGGTCTCCATCTCATAGGCGGCGGCCGCCGCTTCCCGGTTCGCCTCTTCCAACTCCCGGGCTGCCTGAGCCAAGCTCTCCTCCAGCCCCTGGCGCTGCGCGGTGAGCCGCTCCAGCTCGTTAGCCCGGCTGAGAATACCGGCGCTGCGGCTGGCGCTGCCGCCGGTCATCGAGCCGCCGGGGTTCAAAACCTGCCCGTCCAGGGTAACGATGCGGAAGCGGTATCCGTACTTCCGGGCCACAGCGATGGCGGCATCCAAATGCTCCATCACGACGACCCGGCCCAGCAGGTTGGAAAAGACATTGCGGTATTGGGGGGCAAACTCCACCAGCTGATCGGCAATTCCCACGAAACCTGGCTCCCGACTGAGGCTTCCCGCCTCCCGCAGATCAGAGGGTCGGATGGAGCTCAGGGGTAGGATGGTGGCCCGGCCGCCGTCCCGTCTCTTTAAGTACTGGATGACCGCCTTGCCGTCTTCCTCCCGTTCCACCACCAGGTTCTGCATGGCTCCGCCCAGGGCGGTCTCAATGGCTACGGTGTACTGGTCGGGCACGTGGATGAGCCCGGCCACCGGTCCGTGGATATTGCGCAGCGTGCCCCGCTGGGCCTCGCCCAGCACCAGCTTGATGGCCTTGGAATAGCCCTCGTGCATTTTCTCCATTTCAGAGAGCATCTTGATCCGGGAGGCGAGGGCATTCTCCTCCATCTGCAATTTTACATGGCGGTCCTTGGCCCGCTCCGCTTTCTTCCTTCGGCTGTCCAGGCGCAGAGCATAGCCGGAGATCACATTTTTCACCCCGTCCCGCTCTTCCCGGGCATCCCGCTCCTTGCGGTCGGCAGCGGCGGCGTCAGCCCGTGCGGCTTCCAACCGCTGTTCCAGACTGCGCAGTTCCTGGCGCACCGCTTCATCCCGGTCCAGCACCTCCTGGGCCGCGGCAGCCAGAGCAGACAACAGGGTCTTTGCCTGATTGGCGTCGGCGGTCTTCAGTGCCTCCCGGCCCCGCAGTTCCTCCAGCTCCTTGGCCAAAGTACCTGCAGACAGCAGAGCTTGCTGCGCCTGCCTGTTCTTCTCTTCCACACTGCGCCGGGTTTCCTCCAGCTGGGCCTGGACCTCCTCCAGCCGGGCGCGCCGGTCCGCGATCTGGCTGTCTAGGCTGTCCTGACGCCCCTCACGCTGCTCCAACTCCTCCCGGATGCGGGCGGTACTCTCTAAATTATGCTGGATATTGCTTTTCAGTACGGCAATCGCCGACTCCAGTTCCCGGATGGTGGCATCCCGGCCCTGAATGGCAAAGCGCAGCTCATCCGCCTGGACCTCCTTGTCCCGCATCTGCATGGACAGCTGCTCCGCCCGGCCAAAGCTGGCCTCTACCGCCCGTTCCGCCGCCTCCTTCTGGCGCACCGCCTCTTTATAGTCGGTCTCCAGCTTGATGGTGCTTACCCGGATGCGCTCCAGTGTATCCAGCCACACAGAGATTTCCAGACCTCGAAGCTCATCCCGGAAAATCAGATATTTCTTCGCTGTCTCGCTCTGAGCCCGCAGGGGTTCCACCTGTAACTCCAGCTCGGAGATCTTGTCGTTGATCCGCACCAGATTTTCATCGGTGCGCTCCAGCTTCCGCTCTGCCTCTTCCTTGCGGTGGCGGAAGCGGGAGATACCTGCCGCCTCCTCAAAGATTTCCCGGCGGTCGGCAGACTTCACCGAGAGGATCTCATCGATGCGGCCCTGGCCAATGATGGAGTAACCCTCCCGGCCAAGGCCGGTGTCCATGAACAGCTCGTTGACATCCTTCAGGCGCACCGAGCGGCGGTTGATGTAGTACTCACTCTCTCCGGAGCGGTAGTAACGGCGGGTGACCATTACTTCGCTCTCATCCATATCGAAGATATGATTGGTGTTGTCCAGGACCAGAGAGACCTCGGCGTAGCCGGTCTGCTTGCGCTTGGCTGTACCGCCGAAGATCACGTCTTCCATCTTGCCGCCTCGGAGCACGCGGGTGGACTGCTCTCCCATAACCCAGCGGATGGCGTCGGAAATATTGGATTTTCCCGATCCGTTAGGTCCGACAATGGCGGTAATGTCCGACCCAAAGGTCAGCACCGTCTTATCTGGGAACGACTTGAAGCCCTGGATCTCCAATGCCTTTAAGTACAATGCTTCCACCTCGTTTTGCCCATGCAGGTCGCTTTCGCTAGTCAGATAGAAAGGGCATAAAAATAGATTATAATTATATCAAAAAAGTCGTGTTATTGCAATGTGTCCCCGGCAGTTTCCTCCTGGGGCAGAGGTGCCTCCAGCTCCTCTCCTTCGTTGGCCTGCTGGGCATCCAGCATATGCGCAGGGCATTCCGGCGTATAGGCCACCTGGAGCACTGCCTGAGGCCAGTTGAGCCGCACTCTGGGGTGCATATCCCGGCTCGCTCCTGCCCGCTCCAGGCATTGAAGGATATCCTTCAACACTGCCCGGGTAAGATAACCGCCTCTCCAGTGGAATACCAGCTCCTTCTTCTTCCGGGCAGCCTGTTCCCCCCGGCGCTCCACCTCTTCCAGCTTGGTAAAGGAGAGTTTTTTCATCCGGTAATAGAATCCGTCGCCCTCTGAACAAGCAGGAGCCGGTGTGATGAGCGGCTCGTGGTCTCGGAAGATCCGCCGATCCTCCAGATTAAAGTAGTCGTAGCGGATAAGTTCCGGAGTACCTACAGAGTTATCAAAGGTGGCATCCAGATGATAGTACCGCCCGCCAATGCGAACCACATTCCAGGCATGGCGGTATTTGATTCCCTTCTCCGGTGCATTCTCCGAAATAACCACAATACACCAAAGTCCCAGTTGATCACAAAGGGCCTTCACTGATTTCGCAATGCCCTCGCATACTCCCACTCCCTGTCCCAGAGGTCCAATAATTTCATGGGAGTAGGGCTTTTTCAATTTATCATAGCGCACCTGAGTACAGATGAAATCGTGGATATACCGTTCCTTCTCCCACTCGGTAAACGCCTGGGCAGGCCGGGCAAGCCGTTCCACCCGGGCATGCAGCGCCTTTTGGTGTTCCCGGATGCGCCCCTTGTCAAAGAGATACTCGGGACAGAACTCTACCCGCAATGCGTCCGGATGGACCCGACACGAAAAGTTGGTGATGTAGAAAATCTCCGGACAATCCAGGCGCAGATAAAACAGCACCTCACTTAGCTGTTCCATCTCCAGCCGAGGTACCGGGAAGGCTGGGCTCAGACTCTCTACCCCCCGCTTGATTGCATGGTAGGCCTCCTGCATAGGTTTGCTCAGGCGCTGATAGTAGTAGGGCTCCATAACATCTCCCTTTCAAACTGTAAGCGAAAAAATCCGCGGCGCAAGACTGCGCCGCGGATTTTACCGCTGAACGAATTGAGATTAGCCGCCAAACACCTTGATCATGAAGCCGGCAGCCACAGCGGAACCGATAACACCGGCCACGTTGGGGCCCATGGCGTGCATGAGCAGGAAGTTGGAGGGGTTCTCCTTCTGGCCCACGGTCTGAGAGACACGGGCGGCCATGGGAACAGCAGACACACCGGCGGAGCCGATGAGGGGGTTGACCTTACCCTTGGTCAGGATGTACATCAGATCGCCCAGCAGCACACCGCCAGCGGTGGACAGCAGGAAGGCCAGCAGGCCCAGCACGATGATGGACACGGTCTGGAAGGTCAGGAACTTGTCATACACAGCCTTGCAGCCCACGGACAGGCCCAGGGGAATGGTGACAATGTTCATCAGGGCGTTCTGAGCGGTGTCAGACAGACGCTCACACACGCCGCACTCACGGAACAGGTTGCCCAGCATCAGCATACCGATCAGAGGAGCGGTATCGGGCACCAGCAGGATCACGAAGATGGTCACGGCCACGGGGAAGATGATCTTCTCAGTCTTGGAGACGGTGCGCAGCTGGGTCATCTTGACCTTACGCATCTCCTTGGTGGTGAGCAGCTTCATGATGGGAGGCTGGATCATGGGGATCAGAGCCATGTAGGAGTACGCCGCAATGGCGATAGCAGGCAGCAGATCCGAAGCCAGCTTAGAAGCAGTCAGAATAGCAGTGGGGCCGTCAGCGCCGCCGATAACGCCGATAGCGGCAGCCTCAGCAGGCGTAAAGGAAATCAGACCGCCGGTGACAGGACCCAGAACCAGGGCCAGCAGGAAGGCGGTGAAAATGCCCAGCTGAGCGGCAGCGCCCAGCAGCAGGGACATGGGGTTAGCCAGCAGGGGACCAAAGTCAGTCATCGCACCGATGCCCATGAAGATGATGGACGGATAGATGGCGTAGTTGACGCCCTGATAGAGCACCCACATGAAACCAACGCTGCTGCCGGAGGGCTCATTGAGCAGACCGGTCAGAGGCAGGTTGGCCAGCAACATACCAAACGCGATAGGAACCAGCAGCAGGGGCTCAAACTTCTTGCCAATGCCCATGTACAGCAGCAGACAAGCAATGGCGATCATGATGACCTGACGCCAGTCATTAGGCAGAGCGGCGAAGCCGGAGCCTCCAAAAATTGCACTTAAAACTTCTCCAAAGAAACCCATACTTCACCCTCCTTTCAACCGATCGTGACCAGCAGGTCATCGGTGTTGACTGCGGTGCCCACCACAGCGGACACAGACTTGACGGTGCCGTCCACGGGAGCGGAGACCTCGATCTCCATCTTCATGGCCTCCAGCACCACCAGCACGTCACCGGCCTTTACAGCCTGACCAACCTGGCACTCCACCTTGAAGATGTTGCCGGGCATGGGGCTGTTGACAGCGGTCTCACCAGCAGCCACAGGGGCAGCAGCGGGAGCCGCAGCAGGAGCGGGAGCGGGCGCAGCCGCGGGAGCAGCAGCAGGGGCAGGGGCGGCGGCAGGAGCCGCAGCCACGGGAGCCGCAGCAGGAGCCGCGGTGACATTGGTAATACGGAAGGAGTTGGGGCTCATGCCAGACTCCTCGGCAATGGCAGCCATCATCACAGCCACCATCTCACCCTCATCCACCGCGGGAGCAGCGGGAGCTGCCGGCTTGGGAGCAGGAGCGGGAGCGGCCTTCTTGGCAGGAGCGGCAGGAGCCGCCTTGCCCTCAATGGAGCTGACGATCTTGGAGATGATAATGATGACCAGAGCCAGAATGGCCAGCATCATGAACACCACCACGATACCACAGACAGCGACCATCAGAGCCTCGGGCACGCTCAGCGGGGTAAACGGGTCCAGAATTGCTTTGTTAATATCAGGCATAGATCAGACCCCCCATTAACCCAGGGTGACCAGCAGATCGTCGGTGTTGACAGCAGTGCCAACCACAGCAGAAACAGCCTTAACAGTGCCGTCCACGGGAGCGGAGACCTCGATCTCCATCTTCATGGCCTCCAGCACCACCAGCACGTCGCCAGCCTTCACAGCCTGGCCAACCTTGCACTCCACCTTGAAGATGTTGCCGGGCATGGGGCTGTTGACGGCAGTCTCACCGGCAGCCACAGCGGCGGGGGCGGCGGCAGGAGCGGGAGCAGCGGCGGGGGCGGGAGCAGCAACGGGCGCGGGGGCAGCGGCAGGGGCGGGAGCAGCAACGGGGGCGGCCACAGGGGCAGCCATGACAGGAGCAGCGGCCGCGGGAGCGGCGGCGCCGGTCTTCTCCACCGTTACACTGTAAACCTTGCCGTTCACGGTAACATTGTAGTTCATAGTTTGTTTTCCCCTTTTCTAAATGGAATGGGTTGGCTTTCCAGCCAATTTTGCAGTCTGGAAAGTCAAACGGTCGGTCCTTCGCCCGCCCGCAGAACGGGCGAAGGACCGAAATTACAACCATTGTAACATTTTTGCAGGATTTCTGTCAAGAAATTCCCGGTACTTTAACGGAAAACTTACAGCACGTCGGCGAAAGCCTGGATGGCGGTGCTGGCCTGGCCAAAGTCCCGCATCTGCTGGTCCACGCCCAGCTTGATGTGGGGGATACCGGCGTCGTCCAGAGCCTTCTTCAGGTAGGGATACTCCATCTCCTCGGGGTCGCAGAACTGCTGCATGAACAGCACCAGACCCTGAGCGCCGGACTCCTTCACCATCTGCACCACATAGTCGGCGCGGCGGTTCTTGTTGGAGTGCTCATCGTACAGGAGCACGTCATAATCCTGATCAGCGAACTGCTGAGCCAGAGCCATCATGGGATCGCCCTCTTCGCTGGCGTCCACACGGAAGGCACGGGTCTCCTGGGCCACGTCGTCGGCGGCGATAGCAATGTTGTTGTCGTCGAAGATCTGCAGCAGCTTGGGGTTGTCGCAGATGATGCCGGAGGTAACAACCTTGCGGCCCTTCCAGTTGGAGGCGGGCAGCTTGGAGAGCTCCTCATTCAGCTCTTCCAGCTTCTGAGCGTGGACGGCGGGCTCCATGAACCAAGCGGAGCGGAGCACAGCGGAACGCTCCACAGCGGAGATGGCCTCGGGGTGCTGACCGGCCAGCTTGACGAACTCACGGCGGGCCTTGCGGCTGCGGTTCATAACCTTGATGGCATCACGGAGAACCTCGTCGGTGATGGTGTTGCCGGAGATCTTCTCCAGCTCGCTCTTCACGTGCATGTACTGGTCCACGGTGAACTGCAGGCCGAAAGCGGGCTTACGGTTCTGGTGAGCCAGGAAGATGCAGGGCAGCTTGCCCTCCATGGCCACGCGGAAGTTCTGGCTCATGGGACGCAGGGTGTCGCAGATGGTGGGGGTGATGATGCCGTCCAGCTGATCCAGGGTGCCGTCCAGCAGCATCTCCAGAGCCAGCTGAGCGATGGTGCAGTAGAAGGTAGCGCAGTACTCCTTGGCCTGGGCGATGGTCTTCTTGTTGCTGCCCCAGATACCCATGGGCACCATACCAGCGGCCACGACCAGCTCCACGGGAGCAAAGTAGGGCAGCACGCCGATGACCTTCTTACCCTCCTGCTTATAGGCGGAGATTACCCGATAGGGGTGTTCAGAACATTCCTTAAACTCGTTCAGCAAAACTTCGGTGCTCATTTCGCCTCAGCCTCCTTCTTCGCTTGATTGGCCTCCATGGCCTCTACCAGGCCCTGGACACGGGTCTCATACTGGGCCTCGTTAAAGTTCCGGGGATCGGCCTGGTCGCCGTCGAAGCCGGCGCAGGGAACACCCAGATCCTTGGTAAAGCGGCGCTGCATCTCGGCCATGTAGCCAGACCAAGGCTTGCAGGAACGGTTGTAGTGGACCAGCACGCCGTCCACCTTGTTGTCCCGGCAGATGCCCTCACGCCACTCAACGCCCTGCTCGATACACACGGAGTTGGGGGCCTTGTAGTAAGCACGGGCCATCTCATCCATGTTGTTGTACACGAAGCCGAAAGCGGGGGCGTACACGACGGCAGTCACGTTAACGCCGTTGGCCTTCAGAGGCTTGAACAGGTTAGGCAGCTTGGGCCAGCAGGGAATACCCTCGAACATGACGCGGAACTTCTCGGGGAAGGGAGTGGTGCTCTTGCCTTCCTTGACCGCCTCGGCCAGGTCCTTCTCCAGCAGCTCGAAAGCCTCAGCAGCAGCCACCTTGCCGCGGGCAGTAACCACGTCGGCCATGTGGTTGAACAGATCGAAGCCGCTGTAGGGGGCAGGCTTGTACTGCAGGTAGTCACACACGCGCAGCCAGGCCTTAGCGGTGCGGTTGGCGTTCTCACAGGCGTGCTCGAACTTCTTCTCGTCGAACTTCTTGCCGGTGATCTGCTCCAGCTGATGGATGGCAGCGTCGAACTGAGCACGGACATAAGCCACGTTGGTGTCGTGGACGTCCACAGTGTTGTTGTAGGGGATGTCGATCATGATCAGGGGGATGTTGCACATACGGGCGATGTTCTCATACCACTTGGTCATGCAGTTACAGATGTTGTTGCAGCACAGCACGAAGTCGGGCTGGGGCATACGCATCTGACGATAAGGCTTGATGGCCTCACGGCGGAAGTTCTTGTAGGCGATCTCCTTCTCGGTGGTCTCGGGCAGAGCCTCGATCTCATAGATGTCATCCAGCACGGTGTAGGGCTGCATGGTCTTGGGATCCTTCTTGGGCTTGCCGGTCTCGGGGTCGATGACCACGTTGCCGTTCTCGTCCTTCAGAGGCTTGCCGCTCTTGGGATCGATGATATACTCCAGGGTCTCGGGGTCAAACTTCCGGGACGCACGCTTGCCGGCAGCATAAGCCAGGCTGATACGGGCGTAACCGCAGATATCGTTGTCGTAGCCCAGCTCCTCGGCAGCCTTACACATGATCTCACCGTCACGGTTGGCGGCGATACCAGCGGCCTGGTTCTCGGGGTACATTACGTTCAGATCAAAGGCCTCAGCCAGCTCGCAGGGGAACTTGGAGCTGGACCAACCAACCAACTTGCCCTCGGCATGGGCCTTGCGGGCATCAGCATACACATCCTCGACGACCTTGCGCAGGGCCTTGACGCCGGGGCTCACTTCTTTAGCCATTGTTGTGTCCTCCTCACTTAAAAATCGTCCATATTCATATTATTGTTTGTCAGCAAAAGGATCAGTCCTTCTGTTCCTTCAGGTACCGCTGATAAGCAAACAGCGCCGCCCCCAGAGCACCATTGTACTGGGTCAGGGGGGAGGTGTGGATTTCGTGTCCCAATTCCTCCTCCAGGGCCTTGACTACCCCGGAGTTCTGAGCCACACCACCGGTCATGACCACCTTCTCCCGCACGCCCACACGGTGTGCCAGGCCAGCCACACGGGCGGCCACGGAGTGGTGGATGCCATTGATGATGTCACACTTGTCGGTGTCCATCGCCAGCTGGCTGATGACCTCGCTTTCCGCAAATACGGTACAGGTGGAGCTGATGGCCACATCCTTGGTGGATTTGGCCGCCAGATCACCCAGCTCCTCTACCTTTACCTCCAGCACCCGGGCCATGACGTCCAGGAACCGGCCGGTGCCGGCAGCGCACTTGTCGTTCATGACAAAGTTGGTCATCACGCCGTTTTCCACCTGCAGGACCTTGACGTCCTGGCCGCCGATGTCGATGACGGTGTGCACGTCGGGAAACAAGAAGCTTGCTCCCTTGGCGTGACAGCTCAGCTCGCTCATCTGGTGGTCGGCGATCCCCTCCAGAGAATTACGGCCATACCCGGTAGCCAGCACATAGGCCATCTGCTCCCGGGTCATACCCGCGCTCTCCAGCACCTCAGCAATTGCCCGCTGAGGGCCGCTGGTTCCGGCGCCGACCGAAATCAGGGACTTGCTGACGATCTCTTTGCCATCGCGCAGCATCACGCACTTGGAGGCAGTAGAACCAATATCGATACCAAGAGTGTAAATGTTATCCATCAAACTCGCTCCGTCAAAAATATGGTTTCCCCACTATACGGGGATTGGATATGGTGCCGGGACCCCATTTGGGGTCCCGGCGCATACGCCGGTCACGTTGGGCCGGTCTTACTTCTTGAAGGTCTCGAAGTCCCGGATGGTGCGGGGCAGCAGCATCTGATGGAAGGGGCAGATGCTCTCGGGGTTCTGGTAGCAGGAATCGGTGAAAGCCACGATGTAGTTACGCATCATGGGCATATCCACGATCTCGTCCACCAGGCCGGCCTTGGCACAGTAGAAGGGCTTGGACTTCTCGTTGTAGTCGTTGATCAGGGCATTCATCTTGTCGATGGTGGGCTGCAGATCCTTGCCAGCCTTCTGATCCTTGGCCAGACGGCCAGTGTACATGGCGTTGGCAGCGGTCTCGCCGTTCATGACGTTGATCTCGGTGGCAGCGGTGCCCAGAGAGAAGGCGTTGTTGTCGTTGCCCTGAGGACCACCCAGCACGTAGTGGGCGGCGGCGGTGCCGCGGCGCAGAGTGATCTCCATCATGGGCAGCTTGCTGCTCTGGATGGAGTAGATCAGGCTCTGGCCCAGACCCAGCAGCTCAGCCTTCTCAGCGTCGTTGCCGACGTCGATACCGGTGGTATCCTGGATCCAGATCATGGGCAGACGGTCACGGGCACACAGGGTGACGAACTCGTTCATCTTGATCAGGCCCTGGCGGTACAGCTTGCCGCCCACGCCCATGGCGCCCTGCTTATACTCGGGGTAGTTGGGGAACACGCCCTGCTGGTTGGCAACCACGCCCACCAGAAGGCCGTCCACCTTGGCCAGGCCGGTGATCATCTCGGGGCCATAGCCCTTCTTGTACTCCATGAACTGGCTGCCGTCGAACAGGCGGGCGATGACAGAGTACATGTCGTAGGGACGCTTCTTGTTGTTGAGCACCAGGTCATACAGCTCTACGTCGGAAGCAGCGGGAGACTGGGGAGTGTCCACGCGGAAGAACTCCAGATCGTAGGAAGGCAGCATGTCCAGATACTTCTTGATGCCGGCGATCACGCCGTCCTCACCGGAGTAAACCTCACGGAAGAAGCCTGTCTCGCCGTAGTGGATGGCCACGGTTCCGGGAGGATCCGCGCGCAGGCCCTTGGTGGCCTCGATCTGAGCCAGAGCGGCCTCCATGTCCACAAAACCCTTGGGGTTCATGCCGCCCACGATGCCGGCGCCGCCCACGGCCATGTTGGCCTTCTCATGGGCGATCAGGATGGTGGGGCTGATGGAGTGATAGCCGCCGCCGGCGGGGTTGGTACCGTAGATGCCGACGATGACGGGAATGCCCATCTGGTTGAGCTCAGAGTTACGATAGAAGGGGGTGCCGCCGCCGCGACGGTTGGGGTACACCTTCTCCTGCTGGTCCAGCTCAACGCCGGCGCAGTTCAGCAGGTACACCAGGGGGATACGCAGACGCTTGGCAGTGTCGCTGCCGCGCAGCAGGTTATCAGCCTGGCCGGGAACCCAGGTACCGGCGTGCTTCTTGTTATCGGAAGCGATAACCACGCACCACTTGCCGTTGACGCGGCCCAGACCCTTGATGATAGAGGTAGAACCGTTCTTGTTGTCCTCGGGGTTATACAGGCTGTTCAGGGGGCACCAGGTGCCGGGATCCACCAGCATGGAGACACGCTGCATGGCGGTCATCTGGCCCTTGGCGTTCATATCCTCGTCCTTCTTACCAGCAGCCAGGGCAGCCACGATCTTAGCGTGGATGTCCTCCTCGATGGCCTTCAGCTCAGCCACGTTCTCGGGGTTGGGACGGACGGCCTTGCCCACGGTGGGCATATTCTGGAAATAACGAGGCATGGAATAGTTACCCAATGTAAACTCCTCCTTTAAATATTTGGTCGTTGATGTCACACATACAGATAGCTGCCGCACCTTAAAACAGGCATACAGGCACTGGCTCAAGCCAAATACCCACTAAGATCAATCCGATCAGCAGCAAAACGATCCAGAGGATCCCACCTTTGTGTTTCATCCGCGTCTTACTCTCTTACTCCTTGGGGACCTTGATGAAGGCCTGGCCGGGGTCGATCTCCTCGCGGATCAGCTTGATGATGTCGGGGCTGGGACCCTCCATCAGCTCAGCGCGGGACACGTCGATCTCGAAACCGGTGTTCTCCTGAACCATCTCGGGGCTGGAGAACGGATAGTAGTAAGCCAGGTACATCCGCTTGGTCTCCTCGTCGAACTTCATGATGCCCAGGTCGGTAACAACCATCTGGGGACCACGGTTGCCGGGCAGGCCAGCGCGCTCACGGCCGCCAGGGCCGTCCATCCAGCCGCAGGAGGTGATGTAGTCGATCTTCTCCATGAAGCGGCGCTTCTGGTGCTGCATCATGATGATGGTGTTGCAGTAGGTGGCAATGCCGTTGGCGCCGCCGGAACCGGTGAAACGGGTCTGGGGCTTGACATAGTCGCCCTTGCCGTAGATGCAGGTGGAGTTCACGTTGCCGTAGGGATCGATCTGGGCGCCGCCGATGAAGGCCACCAGACGGTCGGCATCGTGCAGCCACTCATTGGCCTCAAAGCCGATGAAGCGGATGTTGGGCCACTGCACAGCACAGTGAGCCATGAAGCGGTTGTCACCCACGGAGCGGGGCACTTCCACGGGGGAGCAGTCCATCAGGCCGCTCTCTACGATGGGATGACAGGAGGGGCAGACAGCCCGCTTGGCCAGGGAGGCGCCGATCAGAGGAAGGCCGGTGCCCACGATGACGATCTGATTCTCCTTAATGTTCTTAGCAATGGCGTAAGCCTGCATCTCCTGCTTAGTGTACTTAGTATAATCAGACATGACAATATACCTCCCTACTTCTTAGTGTCTGGTGGAATAACCCAGGTGGGGCTCGTTCTTCAGGCGCAGCAGACGGGAACCGCCCACCTTGTCCAGCAGCTCGTCGTTATCCTTGACGCTGTAGACCCACTTATCCAGATAGTCCTTGAAGGTCTCGGGGATGGCCACGCCGGCCTCAGCATCCTCAGCAGCCTTCTTAGCCTTGGCAGCAGCCTCGGCCAGCTTGGCGTCGTCGGGCTTGGCAGCGGCAGCCTTCTCAGCCTTGGCAGCGGCCTTAGCCAGCTGAGCCTTGGCATCCTCGGCGTCCTGATACTTGGAGGCCTTGTCGTACTCCTTCAGAGCGTGGGAGTCGTTGTCGTAGTAGTTGTAGCACTGAGAGGGCCAAGCGCCGTAGGGGCAGTGGACAACAGCGTCCACGCACTGACCGAAGATGCGGGTCAGGGTAGGATCGCGGCGGATGTACTCGTCGCTGACCAGATCCTCGCAGGTGACGATGACCTTACGGGCGGCAACAGCGATGTCCACATCGTGGAACTCGTCGCCCTCGATGATGCAGGTGCCATCGGGAGAAGCCTTCTGCACGTGGATGATAGCGGTGTCCAGCTTGGGCACGGGAACAGCAACAACCTTCTCACCGGGGTTGAAGGGGTTCTCCACCTCAACGCACTTCAGGTCGTCCACCTTGTCCAGAGTCTTGCGCTGCTCCTCGCTGATGCCCCAGTACTTCATCAGACCGGAACCCTGCATCAGACGCACGGGCAGGAAGGGCAGGCCCAGAGAAGCGGCATGCAGCTGAAGCATCAGCACGTCCTGAGAGTAGTCCTCGTAGGTCAGCTGGCCCTTCTCGATGGCAGCACGGAAGCGGCGGGAAACGTTGGTGTAGCCGGAGTTAGCGGTATAGCAGTTGATGTAAGCCTTGACACGGCCCTCACCGATCAGCATATCCCAGTCGCCGCCGGCAGGACCGGCCCAGACGGTGAAGTCCTTCTGGCCCTGACGCAGGATCTCGGCCACCGCGGCATAGGGCTTACGGTTGGTGGTAAAGCCGCCGAAGGAGATACAATCTCCGCTCTCGACGAATTTCGCAACCGCGTCGTGCAAGGTGTAGACTTTGTTCATAATGAAAACCCCCATTACACAATTTTTTGATGTACGGTTTTTATTCCCTGACTTCGCGTGATTTCCAAAATTACACGCTTTGGTTCATCTTGTGCCAGTCTATCACAAGATGTGCAAAAGGTCTTTGGGGAACTTGGCGAAAAGTTTGCATATATTCGCTTCCCGTGCTATAATGCTATCATAACACAACCAACAAAAACGGGCAAGTCTCTGCCCTTTGTTTTTGCTTGAATTGTACAGTTCTTCCAGCGGGAGGCCCTTATATGACCAATGTTGACTTCCATCTTCAGCTCAACCACAATGAAACCTGGAGCATGAGCCGGCTCCATTTCCATGACTACTATGAACTTTTTCTGCCCCTCACCAGTCCGGGCAATATTTTTGTCAGCGACCAGGTCTATCCCCTGCGCCGCGGCACTTTATATTTAATTGGTGAAAATACCCTCCACCGCACCATTGCCACCGGCTTTCACGCCCGCTATGTGCTCCACGTCAGCCGCAAGACTCTCTCCGACCTGTCTACCCCCCAGACCGACTTTATGCAGCTGACCCGGGACAGCTTTCTTCGCGCTGCCATGACCAGCGAGCAGATGATTGAGATCATCGAGCTCTTCCAGGCTCTGGAGCGCAACAAAAACGACGGCAGCTTCGGCAGCGATATCCACCAGACCATTGCACTTTTGAATCTGCTCCTGCGGGCCGCCCCGATTCTCACCTCTGCCACCGCCGGCGACGCAGTGCGCAACAAGGATTTTCTCCGGGTCGCTCCTATTCTGGACTATATCCGCAATAATCTCTCCGAGCCTTTGACCCTGGACCAGATCGCCAACCAGTTCTATATCAGCAAGCACTATCTGTGCCGCATCTTCAAATCGGCCACCGGTTTCTCCGTAATGGAGTACATTATCTACAGCCGGGTTCTGCGGGCCCGTCAGCTTCTTAAGGAAGGTGTAAGCGTCCAGCAGGCCGGCGAGATGTCCGGCTTCTCCGACAACTCCCACTTTATCCGCACCTTTGGTCATCTCACCGGCACCTCCCCCGGACGCTATGCCCGAGAGTATCAGACCAGCGACCAGGTTCTGCTGCGGGAAAACGGGAAGTCCGGGAAAGGCTGATTTTCACACTGCGCATAAAAAATGGAGCGGCATATGCCGCTCCATTTTTTGTATTTAATCTCTGGGCCTGCGGTAGAAGTTTCCCGCCAGGCGCTCGGTACGCAAGACATTGATAAATGCCTTGGGATCCGCCTGATGGACCATACGGGTCATTTTCCGAACCTCACCCACATAGACCACTGTGTAAATCAGAACACAGCGCTCGCCGTTGTAAAGTCCCACACCCTCAACCAAGGTTGCAGTATGGTGCAATTCCTGAATCTGGGCACACACGCCGCCAGCGCTTTCCCGTCCGGTGACAATGAGCACCGTAACCTGTGTGCTGTCCGGGTCCATAACTCGTACGACCTGGGTCGAGGCAAACTGGAAAATAATCGAGTACAAGGCCGATTCCCAGCCGAACAGGGCGCCTGCGATCAGCAGCATCACCACATTGCCCGCCAGGATGTAGTTCCAGGTACTCACGTTCCACCGCTCCATCAAGGGAATAGCAATGAAGTCGGTGCCGCCGCTGGTGATGCGGACATAGAGGCAAATACCAATGGACACACCGTTAATGAGTCCACCGAACACCGCCACCAGCAAAGGATCCTCCGTAATGGGGAAAGAGGGTACCAAGTCAGTAAAAATACTGGTAAGTACGATGACAAAGCAGGACCAAAGGGTGAAGCGCTTGCCCACGTACTTCAGGCAGAAGAGGGCAGGCAAAGCATTGATGGCGATGTTAATGGGGCCAAAGGGAAGCTCTACTCCCGCAAACTCCCAAGCACATCGCATAATCAGGCGGGTCAGTCCGGTAAAGCCTCCCGGGAACAGATCTCCCGCCTGAACGAAGCTGTTGAGGTTTACTGCTACGATCAGCGCAGAAATGGTGGAGATAATCAACCGGGCAACCACCGACTCTGCCAGATCCCGCTTTTTTATCTGGTTCACGCTGACACCTCGTTCACTTTACCTCAGACAGAACGTCCAGATTCTTCATAAAATATTCTACGCCCGACCAGATGGTGGTCAGTACGATCACCGCTACACAGATCGCGCTGAGCTCCACAAACCGGGGCAGCAGCAGCATCAGGCAGATACAGACCATGGTGGAAGCGGTCTTCACCTTGCCGGACCATCCAGCAGCAATGACCCGTCCCTTGTCGGCGGCCACCATCCGCAGTCCGGACACGGCAAACTCCCGCACGATGACAATGAGCAGCGCCCAGCCCGGCATGTGACCAATCTCTACAAACCACAGCATGGCGGCCGTCACCAGACATTTATCCGCCAGGGGATCCATAAACTTGCCGAAGTCGGTAGTCTGGTTGTAGTGCCGGGCGATGTATCCGTCCAGCGTGTCAGTGAGACTGGCTACGATAAAAATGGCCAGCGCCCAGTAGTTGGCCCCCGGCACATGCAGGTAAAGCACCAGCAAAAACAGGGGGATCATAACCACCCGAGCCAGGGTCAGCTTATTTGCGGTATTCATGAGAATATTCAGCTCCTCTTACTCTTCTTCCTTACTCTTCAATCTCACCGGTCAGATCACCGTCGGACACACCGGTGATGCGCACATGGACAAACTCGCCGGCCGGCACCAGTCCCGCGGCGGTAAAGTACACGTGGCCGTCAATCTCCACCGAGTCGGCATAGGTCCGGCCCACGAAGCATCCCGCCTGGCTGTCAAAGCCCTCGCAGAGCACTTCCATCACGGTCCCCAAGCGCTCCTCGTTGTACTCATCCATAATCCGGGACTGGAGGTCCACCACCAGCTCTACCCGGCAGGCCGCCACATCGGGGTCCACCTGGTTTTCCATCTTCTCAGCCAGGGTGCCCTCCTCCGGGGAGAACTGGAATACACCGGCCCGCTGAAGCTTCTGCTCCTTGAGGAACTCACACAGCTCCTCAAATTCCGCCTCGCCCTCGCCGGGCAGACCACAGATCAAAGAGGTGCGGATCACCACATCGGGGATGGCTTTGCGCAGACGGGCAAACAGCTCTTCCAGCTCCACCTTCGTATTGCGGCGGCGCATCGCCTTCAAGATCCCGTCATTGCAGTGCTGGATGGGGATGTCCAGATAGTGGACGATCTTCTTCTCGCTGGCAATGACCTCCACCAGTTCGTCGGTGATGGCCTCGGGATAGAGGTAGTGCAGGCGGATCCAATGGAAGGGCAGCTTGCACAGTTCCTTCAAAAGGCCTGCCAGTGTGGTGCCATCCCCCAGGTCGCTGCCGTAGCGGGTGATGTCCTGAGCAATGACGATAAGCTCCTTCACCCCGGAATCGGCCAGAGACTTGGCCTCCTCCAGCAGATGATCCATGGTGCGGCTGCGGTAGCGGCCACGGAGTTTGGGGATGATGCAGAAGGCGCAGCCGTTGCTGCATCCCTCTGCAATCTTCAAATAGGCGGTGTAGGGAGGCGTGGTGACCATCCGCTCCCCGTCGTCATAGGCCCGGTCGATCCGCTCAAAGTGCTCCGACCGCTCCCCGGCCATCAGCTCCTCCACGGCGGTAACCACATCGGTGTAGCTGCCGGTTCCCAGCATACCGTCCACCTCAGGCAGGTCCTTACGAATGTCATCGGGGTAGCGCTGGGTCAGGCATCCGGCCACCAGCAGCTTCTTCAGCTTGCCGTCCTGCTTGAGCTGGGCCAGCTCCAAGATATTTTCAATGGCCTCGCTCTTGGCCGACTCAATAAACCCGCAGGTATTCAGCACCGCCACGTCAGCCCCCTCAGGCTCTCCGGTGACGATGTGACCTGCCTTGCGACACAGGGCCATCATCTGCTCGGTATTCACCAAGTTCTTCGCACAGCCCAGGGAGACAAAGGCAATCTTATAAGGCATCATATCGCTCCTAATCTTGTCATTTTTCAATCCAGATCGTCCCGGCTGTACCGGTCCAGGACCGGCCGGATCTCCTGCCATTGGTAGCCCCGGCGCAGCAGCGCGTCGGAGACCCGCTTGAGTTCCCGGCGATCTACTTCTTTCCCGGCAAGCTTCTTGGCCACGAAGGCCTCAATGGCGTTTGTAAGATCCTGAGCCTCTTCCAGGGCCTGCTCCCACATCTCCCGGGGCACTCCCCGGCGGTAGAGCTCGTCCTGGAGTTTCCGCACACCATAACCCTTTCCAGAGTAGTGGCGCACCACGGTACAGGCGTACCGCTGATCATCCAACAGGCCCAGTTCCTCCAGCCGGTCGCAGATCTGGGCAGTTTCCTCCTCACTGGCCTCCCAGCTCTCCAGCTTGCGCTCCATCTCCCGGCGGGAGATGGGCTTGGAGGCAGCCAGATTGAGGGCTTTTTCTTTCAGCCCGCTCTTCCGGGCAGCCTGGGTGATGGCCCGGAGTTCTTCCTCAGTCAGTTCCTTCCCTCCGTACAAAGAGAAGTTCAGCACCTCATTTTCGCCCACACGGAGCAGTGTACCGTCCTCCAGCTGGGCCAGCCATCGGCCCTGAACACGCTGGGAGGGCTTGAGCTGTACGATCTTCACTTAGTCCTCGCCGTCCTGGAAGTCGTCGGCGGAGATGTCCACCGCACGTCCCGCAGCCCGGGCAGCCGCCTGGCCCTGCTTGGACAGGAGCTTGAAGGAGTTGGCACGGATCTTGGCCTCCAGCTCGTCGGCCAGATCGGGGTTATCCCGCAGGAACTGCTTGGCAGCATCCCGGCCCTGACCCAGGCGCAGCTCGCCCATGGCAAACCAGGAGCCGCTCTTCTGCACCAGATCCAGCTTCACACCCAGGTCGATAAGCTCGCCCACCTTGGAGATGCCTTCGCCGTACATGATATCAAACTCCGCCTCCCGGAAGGGGGGAGCTACCTTATTCTTCACGATCTTGGCCCGGGTGCGGTTACCGATGATCTCGGAGCCGCTCTTCAGAGCCTCGATGCGCCGCACGTCGATACGCACGGAGGAGTAGAACTTCAGCGCCCGGCCGCCGGTGGTGACCTCGGGGTTGCCGTAGACCACGCCCACCTTTTCACGCAGCTGGTTGATAAAGATCACGATACAGTTGGTCTTGGCGATGGAGCCGGCCAGCTTACGCAGAGCCTGGCTCATCAGCCGGGCCAGCAGACCCACGTGGCTGTCGCCCATGTCGCCCTCGATCTCCGCCCGGGGAGTCAGGGCTGCCACCGAGTCCACGACCACCACGTCGATAGCACCCGAGCGCACCAGAGCCTCACAGATCTCCAGACCCTGCTCGCCGGTGTCGGGCTGGGCAATCAGCATGGAGTCGATGTCCACGCCCAAGGCCCGGGCATAGGTGGGATCCAGGGCATGCTCGGCGTCGATAAAGGCCACCTCGCCGCCCCGCTTCTGAGCCTCGGCCACCACATGGAGGGCCAGAGTGGTCTTACCGGAGGATTCCGGTCCATAGATCTCAATGATACGGCCCCGGGGCATACCTCCGATGCCCAGAGCCAGGTCCAGGGACAGGGAGCCGGTGGGGATGGACTCCACCATCACGTCCACATTCTCTCCCAGACGCATAATGGAGCCCTTGCCGTAGGCCCGCTCGATCTGGGCCATGGCGGTCTCCAACGCTTTCTTCTTATCCGAGGCGGGAGCGGCGCTCTCCACCACAGGCTTTTTGGTTGCCATATCTGATTACTCCTTTTCTTCCGTCGGCGGCCGGGCCGCCCAGCTCTCCCGCGCCGGCGGGCACGGGTTTATCCGTTGATAGTTCCCTCCACAACACGCCAGATTCCCTGGGTGTCAGCGGTGGTCTGGATCTGTTCAAATCCGTTCTGGGCCAGAATATTTTCCACATCCGGCGCCTGTCCGATTCCTACCTCAAAAATAAGAGAGCCGCCCAGACGGATGGCATTTTTCCATTTAGCAGCAATAAAGCGGTAAAAATCCAGACCGTCTGCGCCGCCGTCCAGAGCCATGTGGGGTTCGTAGTCTTTTACGCTGTGGTCCAGGCCTTCAATATCTCCGGTGGGGATGTAGGGAGGATTGCTCACAATTACGTCAAAATCCCACAGAGAGGAGGCGGGGGGCTCCATGGCGTTCACCGACAGGCAGGTCACCCGGGCGTTAAGCTCGTTGCGGCGCACATTCTGCTTGCACACCCGCAGAGCACCCTCGGACAGCTCGCCCAGCACCACCCGGCAGTCGGGGGCGTTGGCGGCGATGGCCAATCCCACGCAGCCGCTTCCGGCACACAGATCCAGCACCCGGGCGCCCTCTCCCGCTGCTCTGGCCCGCAGGATGCCCCGCTCGGCCAGCACCTCGGTATCGACGCGGGGGATGAGCACGTCATTGGAAATATTCAGGGGCAGTCCGTAAAACTCCCACTCGCCCACGATATAGGCCACCGGCTCTCCTGCCAGGCGGCGCTGCACCAGCTCTTCCACCCGGCGCTCCATCTCGCCCGAAACATACAGGGGCATGTCCCGGTAAAACTGCTCCCGGCTCTTATCTGCCGCATAGCAAATAAGCTCCCGGGCCTCCAGCTGTCCTGCCTCGATCCCTGCCTTACGCAGACGCGCCCGGGTATCCAGGAATAAATTGTTATAGGTGGTAGCCATTGCCTCACCTTCCGTCTTGTTTTCTATACTGAGAGGAATATCTCCTCGGTTTTCTCTGGTTTGCAATTGAAATTTGGGGTTAGGACAGGCTGCGCGCTTCGGGATCACGCTGCGCTTTGGGTCCATGGCCGGGTCGCTTTCGCTGCGTCTCGGGCAAAAACCAGCCCCGCATAGCGGGCCTTGGGTTTTCACCCTCGCTGCGCTCCAAGCTCCCCTATGGACCTAAGCTCCGCGCTTCGCGCTGTCACGCTGCGGGCTGGGCGCATGGCCGGAACGACAACTCCTCCGACTCTGGGCAGACCCGGTTCAGCCTTTGGCTGTCCCTGGGCTCTGCCCATCCGCTCCGGAGTCTGTCGCTCCTATGCGCCTGCCCTCCGCGCTTCGTATTACCAAGCGTCCTCGCCCTTATTCTCCGGCAGCACCAATTCCAGAGCCTTGATGCCCACCTCGATCATAGAGTCGTCCGGTTCAAAGGTGGTAAAGTTCTGAAGCCACAGGCCGGGAGCCACCAAAATCCGGGTCACAAACCCGTCATGCCGTCCCGCCCAACGGTTAAACTCATAGCTGATGCCCACAATGACAGGCAGCATGGCCAGGTGGGCCAAAAACCGCCAAACCACATGGTGAACCGGCCAAATAGCAAAGACCACCGTGGAGACCAGGATGGAGATGGCAATCACCATAAACAAAAAGCTGGTGCCGCAGCGAGGATGGTGTCGGGGCTGTTTGCGCACATTTTCCACCGTCAACGGCAGTCCCGCCTCATAGCAGAAAATGGTCTTATGCTCCGCTCCGTGGTATTGAAATACCCGGCGAATATCCTTCATATGGGAACACATGGCCAAATAGCCCACAAAAATCACAATTTTCAGTACGCTCTCCGCTACATTGCGCACCAGCATGGAGTCCGTGACCAACGTCACAGCGCTACCCAACAGGGTGGGCAGCAGGAAAAACAGGCCGATAGACATGCAGATGCCCAGCACTACTGCCACCATTACAATGACAGATGCAGCCTTTTCACTGCCCAGCGTCTTTTCCAGCCAAAGCTCAAACTTGGAGGGCTCCTCGGGCTCTTCCTCCTCTTCCGGGAAAAACTCGGCGGAATACATCAGCGCCTTTACGCCCTCCACCATAGAGGCCACAAAGGTCACCACCCCCCGCACAAGAGGCAGGCCCAGCAGGGGATATTTATCCTTGATCAGCTTCAGCTCACTCTCCCGAATGGCCAGCTGACCGTCGGGCTGACGCACCACGATGGCCTGCTTCTTTGGCCCGCGCATCATGATGCCTTCGATCAGCGCCTGACCGCCGCACATGGTCTTGAAACCGCCCTTCGGGCAGGCGCAGTTTTTTTGCTCTGTTGACATGAATCTTGTTTCTCCTTTTTTCCAGGGACAGGCAGTCCCACAGGCATTCTATCAAGTTCCCATGGGAATTGCAACCGGAAATTCGAACTTATGTTTCAATCGGCAAACGGAGCGTCACCAGGCAGCCTCCGCCCTCGGCATTTTCAATGTCCAGAGTTCCCTCATGGCGGGTAACGATCTCTTCACATACGGCCAGACCGATACCGGAACCTCTAGCCTTGGAACTTCCTTTATAGAACTTGTACTTTACGTGAGGCAGCTCCTCCTCCGGGATGCCGGGACCGTAGTCCCGGATACGGATGACTGCAAACTCCTCTTCCTGGGCAATGGACACATCGATGCGTTTGCCCGAGCCGCCGTGCTTGCCCGCATTGTCCAGCAAGTTGCAGAATACCTGGCGCAGCCGCTCCGGATCGCCGCTGATGGGTACCGCCTCCTCCGGGCAATCCTGATAGGTAAGCTCGATACCCTCCCGGCGGAAGAACTCCCGGTAGGTATACACCGCGTCCTCCAACTCCGCCTTCAGGTCCAGAGGCTCCACCGACAAAGTGAATCGTCCGTCCGACATGCGGGAGAACTCCAGCAGCTCCTCCACCATGTTGGTCAGCCGCCGCGCCTCAGAGACGATAATATCCATACCCTTACGCACATCCTTGGGGTCTCGCAGTTCGCCGCTCTGGATGGTCTCTGCCCATCCGGTGATGGCGGTCAGAGGGGTGCGCAGTTCGTGGGAGACAGAGGAGATAAACTCCGACTGGGTTTTTTCCGACTGTTTGATTTTTAGGGACATATCGTTGATGGTGTCGGTCAGTTCGCCGATCTCATCATCAAACTTTTTCTCAATCTGTACGCCGTAGCTGCCGTCGGCAATGAGCCGCGCCGTCTCGGTAATGCTGGCCAGCGGCTCTACAATGGAACGCACAAAGTAGAGGTTGGAGAAATACACCAGAGCAAGGATCACTGCCCCCAGCATGCATGCCAAAGCGACGGACAGGAAAAATTGCCAGTCAATAGCCACCAGCGAGGTTACATACCGCACGATGGCCACAGTCTGTCCATGGTAGACCACCGGCGCAGAGGCAGCCACGATCCGCTCTCCAGTGTGGGGGTCGGTTCCCATCCACGCCTTGGACTCCTGGTTAACCAGCACGCTCTGGATATCGGGCGTACCCGGCGTGGTACCTGCCGCCAAGTCATTACTGGAATACTGTACCGCTCCGGTCACATCCAGAAATTGCAGTTCCAGCTTGGTCTTGTTCTCAAATTCCTGCACCGCGCTTTGGGCATTGCCCCAAAACTGGCTGCGGGTATAGGAGGCAAATCCTCGTGCCCGGTCCTCTGCCTGGCGCTGCAGATCATTGATCGTTGTGGTGTAATAATAGCTCCACATGGCTGCGGCAAAGGTGCCCAACGCCATGGCCAGCACCAGCAGCACCACGCCTACACTGTTGATGAGCCAGCGCCGCCGGATACCCCGGATCTTCACTTTATCGGTTACAACGACCTTCTTGGCCATTTGAGCACCTCCCCTCTTAAGTCTCGGGTTTCCGCAAGGTTTTATGGTGTTTCATGATTTTGTGTCCGCGCTTTGGGATCGCGCTGTTGATTGGGCACGCGGCCGGGTCGCTTTCACTGCGTCTCGGGCAAAAACCAGCCCCGCTGCGCGGGTTTAGTTTTCACCCTCGCTTCGCTCCAAGCTCCCCTATGGGCCTAAGCTCCGCACTTCGTCTTGTCACGCTGCGGCGGCTGCGCAACGCGCGGCTTCCCTCCGTCTCGGGCTTGGAACAGGTCCGCTTCGCGTCCCTTCGGTTCCGCGCCCTCGCTCCGGTCCATCCGCGCTGCTCCGCACGCCTCCGCGCTTCTCCTTAACTCCCCCACTTATATCCATAGCCCCACACAGTGTTCACATAGGTGGGTTTGGTGGGATTGTCTTCGATCTTGATGCGCAGGCGGCGGATGTTCACATCCACGATCTTCAGCTCGCCAAAATAGTCCTTGCCCCATACGGCATCCAGGATCTCCTCGCGGGACAGTGCTTTCCCGGGGTTTTCCATAAACAGCTTGACGATTCCGTACTCCACCTGGGTCAGCTTCACCCGCTGTCCGTTCTTTTCCAAAGTACGGTTGCGAGTATTGAGCAGGAAGGGAGGCTGGCTGATCTCGTCAGGCGAGGTCTCCTCTTCTTCCCCACCGGTACGGCGGAACAGGGCATCCACTCGGGCGGTGAGTTCGGCGGGAGAGAAGGGTTTGGTCACATAGTCGTCCGCTCCGGTCATCAGGCCGGTGACCTTGTCCATCTCCTGGGTACGGGCGGTAAGCATGATGATGCCGATCTTGTTGTCCATGGCACGAATACGGCGGCAGACCTCAAATCCATCAATGCCAGGCAGCATAATATCCAGCAGAGCCACCTTGATTCCCGGGTTTTCTTTCAGCGCCACCAGGGCGTCCTCTCCGGTAGCGGCCTCAATGGTTTGATACCCCGCCCGCTTCAGGTTGATCACCACGAAACTGCGAATGTTCTCTTCATCTTCCAATACAAGAACTTTTCTCACGGTTTTCCTTCCTTTCGCAGCACAGTTCAGTCTGACCATCCGCTCTGGATCAGCTTGAAGGCCGAAACCAGTTCAGTCTCGTCCATCCCGCAGTCCCAGGAGGAATTATAGAACGATGCGGCATACACCGCGTTCTCCTCCTCCCGCAGGATAAAGCGGTTAGAGGTATTGGCCCGGTTGGTCTGACTGGTAAATTTGTAGATTACCAGGAAGGGACTGGGATCTCCGCTCCCCTCCAGGTGATAGAAGATCACCGCCCGCTGGCCGCTGATCGCGTCATAGCGGGAGATGGTAATACAGTCCTTCCAGGTGTCCGGAATGATCAAATACCATCCGTCGGTCACATTGTGGTACGTAGTGCAAACTTCGATGCACTGGCCGCTGCTGTCATACTGATACCAGTCAATCAGCCAGTAGTCCGATGCGGTACTGTCTTCCTGTCCCGGCAGCGGACTGGGCTGAGGCAGCTCCAGCACTCCGTCTCCGTTCACATCCGAGGGCTCCAGGTCCACATAGCGGCTGAGAGTCTCCCGGCTGATCCCGGTCTCCGGAGCCAGGCTGATATTGGTGAGCTTTCCCTGCTGATAGGCGATCACATCCACGACATGACTGCCGTCAGACAGCTCCGAAGAGACATACAGCGCCCGGACCGGCGGATCGCCATTGATGAAGTTCTCTTCCACTCCGCCCCGGCCTACGCTCACCACACCGGTTGACAATGGAGCGGTGCTCAGTTTTTTGAAGGCACTGTCCTTCCAGCCGTACACATCCACACCGCTGTTGGTCAGGGAGGGATCGATGCGCACAATCGCAACCTCTGTACGGGAATCCTGGTCAATATCGGTTAAGATATAGTCTCCATAGGCGGTAGTCATCCACTCCGAGCCCCGCAGATCATCGTTCTGCACGGATGCAGCGCCGTTTTTACTGGAATTGGCCATTTGCAGCCGGCTGCGGCTCATGGGCGCTTCCACAGAATATACACCCAACAAATATGCGCCGGTACTCATCTGCCAACTGACCACAACTTCTTTGTAGCCGCTGCCGTCCAGATCTGCATAGTCCACCCGATAGATGGCGGAGCCATCTCCCTCCAGCATGGCGCTGACAGTGTAGATGTCATCTTCACCTTTGGTAAAGAAGAAAATCTTCTGAGGCTTCTCTGCGCCAGGCACACGGAAAAAGGTAACCGCGGTCTCCCGCTGTCCGTCTCCGTCCATATCCTGAAGCTGGATGAGGGCGGTGTTATCACCGGAGAGGACCGACGTATCCTCCACTTCGGTCACACCATACTCCTGGGCCAGCTTCCCCTTGACTTCCCGAATCTTCTGGGTCAGATTTTCATAGTCCGCAGAGCGCTCCGGACTCTGGTAAAGCTCCTCGGGAGAGCGGAAAAAGCAGCCTGACAGTACCAGCGTCAGCGCCATGAGCATGGCAGCCAGCACCCCTGCTGAAATCCATCTGTTCTTCATGGCACCCGCTCCTTTCCTTCTTCTGCCTTTCGGCTCTAGTTCCATAAAAGTCCTGTTTATCATCATACCATAAAAAGAAAGAAAAGAATATGGATTTTTCGAAAAATTCCAGCTCTTTTTCCGGCATTATCACGAAACAAGCGCGCAGCAGCATTCGTATGCTGCCGCGCGCCCGGCGTAAAATATCAGGATGCTTGGGGCATGGTGACCAGTGCTTTAAACAAGTCTCCATCCACCACCAGTTCAAAGGTTCCTCCCTGCAGCTCGGTCAGGCTGCGGGCAATGGACAGCCCCAGCCCGGATCCTTCCGTGGTACGGGAGGTATCCCCCCGGACAAAGCGTTCCATCAGACGCTCTGCCGGAATGTTCAGTGCCTCTCGGGACACATTTTTGATGGCCAGCGTGACACTGCCCTTGCCCCGGATGAGCTCAATGTAGATTCTTGTCCCCTCCAGAGCGTATTTGGCACAGTTGCCCAGCAGATTATCGATCACCCTCCACAGGTGCCGCCCGTCGGCGTAGACATAGCTCTCCCCCTCCGGTTCGGTGCACACTACGGTCAATCTGCGCTCTTCCAGCTTCTCTTCATACTCTCCCAGCGCCTGGCTGAGCAGCTGGCTCATCCCGATCCGCTCCCGGTTCACCGACAGCGCACCGGTGGACGCCTTGGACGCCTCCACCAGATCCTCCGTCAGTTTCTTGAGCCGCTGAGACTTCCGGTCCAGCACCTCAATATACTCCTGGGCCTTGGGATCGGTCTGCTGGGTAGATTTCAGGAGATTGACATAGTTGATAATCGAAGTCAGAGGCGTTTTCAGGTCGTGGGATACGTTGGTAATGAGCTCTGCCTTGAAGCGCTCGCTCTTCATTTTCTCGTCCACGGCGGTGTTCAAGCCATTGGAAATGTTATTGAGTGCTTCGGCGTGCTCTCTCAATTCCCCGGGAAGGCGGGTCGTATCGATTTTGTGGTTTACGTTTCCGGAGGCAATGACCTCCGTTCCCTTCCGGATCCGGCGGAAACCCGCAGACCACCAGCATACTGCAATCAAAGCCACAACATTCACGCACATACCAGGTAGCGGACGATAGTAGGACAGCGGCTCCCAGTAGTCCGCAAAGAAGATCACACCCAGATATCCAAGAAAGGCCAACACACTTTTCCATGTGACAGGCAGATTTTTCACAAAATATGCCAGGCTGGACCACACCCAGACGATCAGCCGGAGAATCAGCGTGGTATGGACCAAATTATGAGTTTTGCAGCGCACCGTAATGGTCCGCACCACCAGGGCACCGATACCAGCGCATCCAACGATAACTACTCCAGCCAAGGGGATACTTTTCCGAACCGCAGCATCCCCGTACTCCCACCAATACAGCAGAGAGTCAAGCTGTTCCACAAGCATATAGCCGCCAAAGATTACGCCCCCTACCAGCAGAAGGAGATAAAACTCCAGCGGAATCCGCTCCTGCCAGGTACCTGCGCATTCCTCCTGCTCCGGTTTGTGGCCTGAACCCCACAGGGCAAACAAAAACAGCCCTGCCGCCGCAGTTCCCAGTGCAATGGTCAGCCCCATATAGAAGTTGAAATTGGTATAATCTATGGCAAAATCTGCATATACTTCATAAAATTCATCGTGTATTTCCATCTTCTCCATCGGTATAACCCCATAGAGCAAGATTCCAGAGTATTCTTCCCAAGTTACGGTATAGACTTCCTGAACCTGTTGTTCCAAGGTTCCTGCAGACTCATCCAAATTGGTATAAATAACTTGGCTTCCGTCTTTCGTAAGAAATTGGTAGCGGAAATTGGTATTGCTCCGGCTCAGTTCTTCCTCTTTCTGCTTTACCTCGCTGCGGTAAATCTGTTCCGTCTCAAAATCCAAAACACCTGTCAGTGCATTCTGGGAATCCACATAGACTTTCACCCGGCCTATGTAGTCATCCAGCACTCGGGAAAATCTTCCCGTATCCTGCGGTATACTGTCGTTGACACAGGACAAGCCCAGAATGGTCTTCTGTCCGAACACAGCACAGCCCCATACCGCCACCAGGAACAACACCCAGGCCGCCAGACGGATCAGCAGGTTCTCCTGCAGTTTCCGCACTTAAATACCTCCCTTATCCATCTTATAGCCCAGGCCCCAAACCACCTTCAGGTACCGAGGCTCGGCAGGGTTGATCTCAATTTTCTCCCGCAGGTGCCGGATGTGCACAGCCACTGTGTTCTCCGAGCCGTAGGCAGGGTCATTCCACACCTGCTCATAGATCTGCGCCGAGGAAAATACCTGGCCCGGGTGAGTCATCAGCAGCTTCAGGATGTTATACTCAATGGGGGTGAGGGATACCGGCTCCCCATCCACGGTTACCAGCTTGGCGCCGTCATCCATAGAGATAGGCCCTACACTCAAAAGACCAGGCGCCTTCTCAGCTCCGCCCAGAGCAGTATACCGCCGCAGCTGGCTCTTTACCCGGGCGATCACTTCCAGGGGATTGAAGGGCTTGGTGATATAGTCATCCGCACCGATATTCAGGCCCAGAATCTTGTCGTTATCCTCGCTTTTCGCCGTCAGCAGAATGATGGGAACATTGCTTCCCTCCCGCAGCTTGGCAGTGGCGCGAATGCCATCCAGCTCGGGCATCATAATGTCCATGAGAATCAGGTGAATATCGTTCTGCTCCTCCGCCCGCAGAGCTTCATTGCCGTTATACGCCTTGACTGTCTTATATCCTTCGCTGCTCAGATAGATATCCAGGGCGGAAACGATATCTTTATCATCATCACAGATCAAAATGGTGTGCATGCTGTCCTTCTCCTTTACAAAATGTTCTCTCATTGGTAGCATAGCACAGTCCTTTTAAGATGCAAGGCTTAAAATCTTAAGAACCGCTAAATTTTCTTCCAATCCTCCAGTTCCAATCCCTATGGTTATTTTTCTCTTGCAAATCAGGGTAAATTCGTGTATAATACATATTGCCTTTGCCGGTGTGATGGAATTGGTAGACGTAGTGGACTCAAAATCCACCGCTGGCGACAGCGTACCGGTTCGAGTCCGGTCACCGGCACCATAATGAATGAGCCCCGCTTTTCGAACTATTTTATCGAAAAGCGGGGCTCATCGCATGTGGAAAGCCTTGTGACAAGGGGCTTTCCGCTTTTTATAGCTCCTGATTTATGTCCAAAATTTTTCAAATATAAAAACAATATTTTTATATCGGTCAGAGATTTAGACAGCACTTTCCGATAAAACAGGCTTGTAAGCATCTTCAAATGCCTGTGGTGTCTTATAATTCAGCGTTTGGTAAGGTCGCACTTCATTGCAAAAGCGAATATACTCTTCTACGCTTCTGCGGAAATTCAGAGGTATAGTTCTTCCGATAGGCTTCCTCTTTCTTGAATGTCGAGAAAAAGGTCTCGGCCACAGCGTTGTCCCGCGGTCTGGCCGTAGCAGAAAAGGATTGCTTTACTCCATACCTTTGGAAAAGCCCTATCAGTGCTTTTGAAATGTATTGTTTCCCACGGTCACTGTGGAAAGTCAGGTTTTTAGGTTGTCCACGCTCCTGAAATGCTGCCTTAAATGTGGCTGTGACCAGGTTTATGCTCATGTTTCGGGATATCCGCCACCCGACGATTTTGCGTAAGTATAAATCCAAGATGATGCAGAGATAGACCCAGTAGCTTTTGACTTTAAGTATGTAATATCGCTGACCCATATCTGATTTGGATGACCTGCTGAAAACTCCCGCTTCAGCAGGTTTTGCTTTTCATATTGTTGTTTGCGCTTGAACTGATTTTTAGCATCTACTCGGACGCTGCTGAGGCCCATTTTCTGCATGATGGCTAAAATGCGCTTCTTACTGACATAGATACCACTGTCCGCCAAGACAATGCGTATTTTTTCTGCACCGAAGCGTTGTTCACTGTCATCGAATACTTGCTTCGATCTGCTCTGTAAAAGATGTGGTTGTAGAAGGTTCCTCTTGCAACCCCCAGCGCATCGCAAAGTTCATGAACGCTGTACGGATTATCCGTCCGTTTATTATAGTTCCTCCAGGGTGTCAAGCTTTTTCTGTAATGGTACATTGGAGAGATAGCCGGATTGATGAATGATTTCCATATAATGCTCTAACCTTTTCAGCCGCCGGGCCATTGCATCAAATTCCGCAAGCGTGTAGGTGCGATTGGGCATTTCGATAGAGCAGTATTCTTTGCGCCATTGATATAGAGTGCTTTAAGAAATATGAAGTTCCTGGCTTAATGCTTTAATAGATACGCCTTTCTCGTAACGACGGATTATTTTGACCTTGAGTTCGGCAGGATAGGTGGTTGTCATAGTATCAGTTCCTCTTAGATGATACTATTATTGTATATTGTATACTCTTATTGTTTGGGTAATAATCATATGGTATTATTATTTGGAAAATCAGTATTTTCGACATAACAATGCTTCGGTAAATCTTCCGCAAAATGGCATCGATTTTGAACGCGAAAAATGCAATTGAGGAGCCTTAATGCATTACTTAGCGAATATAAAAAATCTATTATCAAAATCCTATTCAATTCAATACTCTGTTCATGAAATGAGGTGCTATTATGTATACCAACTTGACATTTGATCAATTTGCTGACTATGCAAAAGAAAACAACTCTGCAATCCTTCAGCCTTTAATTCTTCAAATCCGTGATTTTTATAGAAAGATTAATTCTACACTGGAACGCAGTACCAATAGATATAAAAATGCCGTGGTATCAATTCTGGATCAATTTCCAGTAAAAATATTAACAGGAGTTGATGGTAAAGACCTATTTTATGTTGATAATAAACCCGTTTCCCAAGTTGACATCTTAGTTTCTGCTTTAAGGGATTACATTGCAAAATTCGAATCAATAGAATATTTGGATTTTCTTAGCGAAGAAAAAAGAAATGTGGTTTTTGTTGGACCAAATGGTTGCGGAAAAACTACATTATTAAGAAAACTCCAACAAGACACAAAAGGAGCAAGTATTCAATATTTTCCAGCAGATCGAGTTCTACTTGTAAGCGAAAATTTTAATCCTAAGCGCTCCTATGATGCTTTCAAAAAAGATTTTGATGAAAGCTATAAGCGATCAACTAATATTGACTATGCTTGGCAAGGAAATGAAATTATAGCGCAATTTGATTATTTCATTAATCTTCTTGAACGCGAGCGAAATGAAGAAAACGAAAAAAGAGTATATAATGGTGTAACTGAAAAAATTATCAGAAAGTGGCATGATCTCGTAAAAGACAGAGAGCTGTTTTTTGAGCATGGTCTTTGTGTTAGACCATTAAGTGGTGAAAAGTACCCTCTGAAGTACATGAGCAGTGGAGAAAAATCAATTCTTTATTTCCTTATAGGGATATTATTACAAGAGGAAAAAGACTTTTACTTTATTGATGAGCCTGAAAACAATCTAAATCCATCCATTGTTTCAAAATTATGGAACTTTATTGAGCGAGAGCGCCCGAATTCTGTGTTTGTTTATCTAACACATGATAGTGACTTCGTCGCCTCAAGAGTAAATTCCAAAATATATTGGATTGAAAAGTATGATGGGCAAAAATGGGAATGGCAGCAATTAAAAGAGAACAAAGATTTACCTCAACAATTAATGATTGAGTTAGTCGGAAGCAGAGAACCGATTATATTTTGTGAATCTGAAAATGAATATAAATATGATTCGAAAGTGTTTAAGCTCATGTTCCCGGAATTTAAAGTTGTTTCCTCTGGTGGGTGTGATCAAGTAATAGCATCTATTAAGGCATACAATACAATACAATAGGGTTGCCACAAAAAGTATATGGTATTGTTGACTGCGATTATAAAATGGATGATTATTTATATTCATTGACTGCTGACGGGATATACCATTTACCGTTCTTCGAAATTGAGAACTTCTTGTTATCTGAAGAATTGTTGCAAATAATGATTGAAACTTATTGCCTCGAAGAAAATAGTGTAACAGTGGTAAGCAATGTGAAGCAAAAGATTTATGACTTATTTGTTGAGCAGAGAGACTCTTGGATAGCCAAACATGTCGCTTTTGACTTGCGTGATAAATTTGATTATCGCGGTAAAATAAAGTCTTTAAAAGACATAGAGCAACTTAAAGCTTTATACAATGCCGAAAGGAAAAGTGATGATGAGATTGATGAAATAGCAAAAAAATATATAACACTTCATTCAGAATTAGTTGCTGGAAAAGACTACAGCACAATCCTTAGGCACTTAGATGCAAAAGGCCTAATTGCACAATGTAGATCTTTATTTAAATTCGGTAAAACCGTTCACTATGAGCAGCAGGTTTTTACACTTTTAAATTCTGATAAAGGTGACTTACTTTTAAAAAAAATCAGATATCAGTATTTATCGGAAATTAAAGCATAGTTTTTATGGATTGGAAATTGACACTCAAATTAGAAAAACAAATTACGGCTGAGGCTTCGCATATCTTATAGTGTTGCGATGTTTCAAAGGAAACAAAACCTGCGTGTAACAAACGTTATACGCAGGTTTTGTTTTTTCGATTTATATCTATATCGACTATATCGGTAGTGTCAAGGATTTTTCGCAAATTAGTTTGCAGTCGCTGGAGTAAATGAAGTCAGCCAGCAATGGAGGCATCCTCAAGGACGGCCTCCAGGTGATTCATATTCATGTACTTCTTGTTGCCCCACTGGGTACCGGCCACATGGCGCAGCCGGGCACAAACCAGCATAAGGGCAGAGTTGCCGTCTGGGAAACTGCCCACCACACGGGTGCGGCGGCGGATCTCCCGGTTCAGCCTCTCAATGACATTGTTGGTGCGGATGCGGGTCCAGTGTTCGCTTGGAAAGTCGCAGTAGGTAAGAGTCTCTTCTATACCATCCTCTACCTTCTTGGCGGCCTCCTTCAGTTTCATGGAACGGATTTCCTCCACCACAGCCTTAGCCTTTTCTCTGGCGGCTTTCTTGCTCTCCTGAGCATGGATCGCTTTGAGCATCTTGGCCACCAGTTTCACCTTGGAGCGAGGCGTTACAGAGAACACGTTGCGGTAAAAGTGGACGGTGCAACGCTGGTACTTTGCTTCGGGGAACACTTCTCCTACGGCCTCCAGCATGCCAAGGCACTTGTCTCCAACCACCAGCTTGACCCCGTCCAAGCCACGGCCATGCAGCCACTGGAAGAAGCTGACCCAGCTGGCTTTGTCCTCTTTCATACCCTCAGCGGCGCCCAAAACCTCTCGGTATCCATCCTCATTGACCGCGATTGCCACCAGAATAGCCACATTTTCAAACTCTCCACCCCAGTTGCGGCGCAGGTAGATCCCATCCACATAGACATACGGATAGTGTCCGCCCTGCAGAGGGCGGTTTCGCCAATCCTCGATGTGGACATACGCTTTCTTGTTCAGTTCACTGATGGTGGAGGGAGAAACCTTGCTGCCCCAGAGGGCCTCGGTAATGTCCTCTACACGCCGGACGGATACGCCGGCCAAGTACATCTCAATGAGAGCCTCTTCCACGCTGCTCTCCCGGCGGCGATACCGCTCAATAATAGCGGTCTCAAAAGAGATCCCTTTGAGTTTAGGTACCTTGAGAGTTACATCCCCAGAAGTGGTGGTGAGGTTGCGGCTGTAGTGGCCGCTGCGGTAGCCCTGGCGCTGCTCGTTACGCTCGTACCGTGCCGCTTGGGTCAACTTCTCTGCTTCGGCCTCCAACAGCTCGTTGAGCGTTTCTTCTACACTTCCACGCACAAGTTCCTTGAGTTGGCCCTTGATAACTTCTTCGTTTAGCTGTACAATCTTTTCCGACATGGTTTGCTGTCTCCTTTCGAATGGTGTGTCGCGACTTCATTCTACCAGAGATCTGCAAGCCATGTCTCTTTTTGTTTTTGCGAAACTTATTCTACCTTATCATTCTTATAGAAGAGGATTATTATACCCACCACTACCCAAAGTAATTAACCCACCAAAATCCCATGCACCACGAATCGAGCATTTTCAAATTCATAACTACAGGTAGAAAGAGTCAGCACCTTGTCTTGCAAAGCCGGTTGGACCTCACTTTGGAAAATCGAACGCTCTTTTGTCTCCTCCAGCCACTGTCCCCATTCCTTTGTGGAGGAAAATTCCAGTCTCCACGCCTCCTCATCTACACTGGCCACATAGCCAGAAAACAGTTCTACGATAAACCTGTCCTCTGGTGTAACCAGGAGCATCCGAGGATGCTGTTCGTAAAAGCGTTGTTCTTTATATTCGGTGAGGGCTGCAAACATGGTTCCATTTTTCATGTAGTGTCCATAGATGATGGAGTGGGCATCAGAAAAGTCGGCTGCCCGGCAGTCCAGAAACAGGGAGCCGCCAGGGTTATAGCTGCCGTCGGGTAGGTGGGTCAAGTAGTAGTCATTGTCCTCCCCCTGTACTACGGGGTAGTGAATAGCGGTACCCTCACAGGTAAGCCAGCCTTCGATATGTGGGCTGTTTTCCCGCAGGGCGGCAAAATCCACCTCTGGCCAGGAAATGGCCTCTGATTCCTGGGTACTACTCTCTGGGAGATACACCGCCTGGCTGAACTTCTCATACATCGCTTCGCTTTGGTGGCTCTCCTGCCAGTACCGGCAGAACTGCGCACCGCTGATCTCAAAGAGAGCCAGACAGACCGCCGCAATCCCCCATCGTACCCACCTTTTCATAACCCGGGCTCCTGATCAGAAGATTCAGACGGCTCCTCCGCGGCGGTCAGTTCGGTGGAGCCCGTTTGCTCTGTTGTCTCTATTGGATCACTCACTTCTGGCATGTCGGCCGGTTCTGACGAGCCAGACGGTTCCGCCGGGGTGGTCTGGGGCTGCTGAACCGGGGCAGTTGGCAAGGTGTTCTGCTCCGTGGGTGGGATTTCTGCAGGCGGTTCTATTGGTATTAGAACAGCCACTGCGGAGATGGAAATGTGGGAAGGGTTTTCTGTCAACAAATACCCGGGTATAAACACATACCCATTGTCTGCGTCATACTTAACGCCGCTGCTCCCACCATCGGGGACAGAATATGTCTGTCCGTCCACGGTTACCTGGATGGATGTTGGCAACTGGTAGCTGTCATATGCGGTCAGGCACATCGAAAAACTGCTCTGCCCGGGGGTCCAATTACTAAGGGAGCTTATGGAATCGTAGAAAATATTTGAAAGATTGTAGTCCGTAGTAGGTGGGTAATAGCGGGGGGTGACCTCCAGATTAATACTTTCCACCTGCTCATCCCAAACATACTTTCCCAAGGTGGGCCCCAGGGGGAGGCTGATTACCACGGTTGCCAAAGTCAGCCCAAGAAACCAACCCAGGGGAATTTTGTGTTGTCTCATAGCCGCCTCCTTAGTCCACCTGTTCCGCAAGGACAGAGATGGTGAGTTCAAGCTGATAGGGACTGCTGCCCGTCACTTCATCCGCGTCCGCCGTGATGGTCAAGGTATGGGATTGTGTGCTGGACGTTCTCGCGGCAAAGGTGCCGCCGGAGAAGGTATAGGTTTTGCCGTTACTACTTTTACTGCCGCTGCTATTGTCCAATTCCATGGTCACCCCGTCTGGCAGGGCTTGGGACAGCCCCACAACAATGTCATATTCTATGGCCACCTGAGAGGTCTTGCCGCCGTCCCGGTTGCGCACGGTAAAGGTGTAACTCTGACTGGGCGATTCACTTTGGTTGCAATCCAGATCAAATCTTGCGCTGGAGGTACCGCTGACCCTCAGCGCTCCGGCGGCCACTTGGGCGGCATCGGAATCGCTGTCAGCGACGGCATAGCGGGAGAAGCTCAGGCCCGTGGCCAACATAGTGCATACCAGCAGGTAGGCCAGACAGACATGGAGCGGCGGACGATAGGATGCCGCGCGGCCCAGCCATGATTTAAATTCCATTTCCATCCTCCTTCCCGACACGGGAGCTTTGGGGCCGAATATACAAGGCCATCAACAAAATGCCCAACAGCACCAGACACATCAGCCCCAGAGGGGTGCGAAGATAACCCAGCACTCTCCCCGCGCCGGGGAGCCGCCAGACGACCTTTCCCACCACATGCTCCAAAGAAACACGCTCCAGGTCGGAGGTGTTGTTGGCATCCCCCTGGGTTACAAACCCCGCTTCCGTTTTCGCCATGATGCGGTGGGTCACCAGGTTAGACCCACTGGAAAAGGTGATCACATCTCCCGGTGCATAGTCGTCCTGAGCATGGATCAGAATGAGATCATCCACCTCCAGGGCTGGCGACATGCTCCCCGAAGCCACCACCGCTGTTGTGACCCCAAAAACGGTTGGGTGTTCCACCCCAAAGAGCCGCTGGGCAGCGATCAAGTACAGATTACAGACCAGCAGGGCTGCCAGAACCAGGGTCAGAACGATCTGCAGTCCCCGCCAGAGCCCTTTCCACACGCTCATCTTTTTTTCTCCTGCCTGCGGTCCCACAACAGCAGGACCAGCACCACGCCGCTGATCGCCATCAGGGTCAGGTATAGGGTCGGATGGCTGTTATCCCCAGTTTTCGGAACTTCGGGGGGGATATAGGGCTGGTCCGGCTCACCGGGGTCGCCAGGGTCCTCTGGGTCCGGGTTCTCCGGGTCGGGATTCTCCGGGTCGGGATTCTCCGGGTCCGAGTTCTCCGGATCGGGATTTTCCGGATCGGGATTTTCCGGATCGGGGTCCTCCGGGTCCGGGTCGCCAGGGTCCTCATCCTCCATGACCACGATGTACAGCCCCGCCGTCACCTCGTCTGCCTCAACCCAGGCCGCCTCATTCCCCAGGGCGGTGTCCACCTGGTCCCGCTGGTCGCTGTCATAGTAGTTCCACTGCCAGTGGATATCAAAGTCCTGAATCTGCCCGCCGTCCACGGTACCGGTGACCGCCCGGACCACCTGGTCCTGGGTCACTCCATCCGGCAGAGGATATGTATCCGTATTGGTAAACGCCTCATCGTCCAGCAGAGTAGGCTCCACGGGCAGGGCAGTCTCCTCCTTTATACGGTACATGACCGCCACATAGGTGATGGTACGGCTAACACTGTTTTTCAGCCGGACGATGTTGGTGTTTTCCGTACCGGGGGCCACCACCTTCTCGCCATTGTCCGACTGGACATTCTGGTAGTGGTCAGAAAACAGGCTCAGTTCTGCCACACCGGTATCCGGGTCCACACCGGTGGCGCTGTTCCAGGTAAGGGAACCGGTGGTGTAGGTGAGGACGTGGTGGGGGCTTTCGTTGCGGCCGGCATAGGTAAAGCCCATCGCAAAGGGAAACAGCACCACCTGGGTCAAAAACAGGATAAGCACCGCCGGCAGCAGCCAGGGATATGTTCTTGTCCTCATATGGCATCCTCTCCTTGTGCACAGTCAAAATGTGCAGGTCCCGGTCCCGCCGGGGACCGGGACCTGCTGATATCATGTGAGATTGCGCTATGTATGCCAGAATCAGTCGATCTGGGTGACGGTGGTTTTCACGGTAATGCTAACGGTGGGTGCATTGCCATTCGCCGCATTGTTGCCCAGCTTGGTGTCCAGCTCGTCGGACTGATTAGCCACATCACCGGTGGCGTTCTCAAACGGCCACTCCCAGCTGTAGGTGATGTTTTCTCCGATTTCAGTCAAATCGGTGTTCGCCTCTACTTCCTTGGTGGTGGCCTTTTGGATGGCATCTTTGATGGCATTTTCAAAGCTGCCCTCGCCGCCGGCGGTGGACTTGGAATAATCCAGGCCGTTGATGGTCTTATCACCAATATTGAACACCAGCGGACAGTAGAACTCACCACCACCAGCCACATTCCAGCCGGAGAGATCCACATCGGCGGTGGTTTCAATTTTCACTGCCACCTCGGGTTTTCCGGTAATTTTCACGCCGCCGAAGGTGCCTTTGGTACCGGGGGCAACGACTTTTTCCCCGGTACTGGAAATGACGGTATTGCCTTCAACATTGCTCTCTGCATAATCCTTGCCATATGACGTTTTAAATCCGTCGCCGGTGACCGTCACTTCCACGCCCCACTTGGCCACCCGGGCGGTGTCCATCCCCTCGTTTTCCGTGACATACTTGGCGAAGGTGCCGCCCACAAAGCAGGATGTAATCAGGGTCAACACCACCAGCAGTCCGCCGGCCCGCATCCATCTGTTTCGTTTCATGTAAAAGCCTCCTCAAATCATAATCGTTTTGCCCTTAAGAGGGCAGTTCCTCCCGTTGTTCTTTCTCCTCGTTCATACCACGCAGACGTTCCAGCTCAGCCTCCAACTCCGCGGTCCGGCGGTTTTCCCGGTTGGCATACCGCTGCCGCCGGATAATGTCGTAGATGAGAAAGGCCAGCACCGGCACTCCCACAAACAGCAGCATCCCCAGAGGCGTCTGCAAGAACAGGGCGAAGTCACCCACCTTTGGAATCCGCCAGCGGTAGATTCCCACCAGCTGCTCCTCGGTCACCGGGGTGGTATCCTCGGCGTTGTTGGCGTCACCCTTGGTGGTAAACAGGAGATCACCGTCGGTGTTGGTGTCGATAGCGGTGATACGGTGGGTCACAGTAGCGCCGCCGTTCATGTAGGCAATGACGTCCCCCACCTCCAGTTCTTCTGGGGCAGCCCGTCCCACAAAGACCAGATCACCCACCTCAATATGATCCTCAGCCTCGCCGCTCATGGAGCCGGAGAGTACCACCATGGGGGTGAGCCCCAGCACAGAAGGGGGCTTTTCGGGAAATAGGGCGCCCTTGATAATAATGGTCAGGTTGCATACCAGCAAAAAGCCGAATATCACACACAGCGCCACCCCCACTGCCGTCAGCACACGATTGGAGCCGGCTTTACAGGCCTGTTGTGTCTCGCCGTTCATTCTATCCCTCCCTTACGATTTTGGTGAGTTTTCACTCTCTTTGATATCACTATATAAAAAATTTCTTCCAATTTCTATACTTTAGACAAATGTGACGAGCCTGTGATTTTTCTGGCGTTTTGCATATGTTATGATATAATCACAAAAGAGGAACACAGGAGGCTTCTTCATGTATCGAGTACTGTTGGTAGACGATGATCCCCACATTCAGGCCGCCAATGAGGCGTTTCTCAAGCGGCAAGGATACCAGATTTATTTGGCGGAAAACGGCCCCGAGGCGTTGGATATTGCGGCCACAGCCGCGCTGAATGCCGTGGTGCTGGATTTTGATATGCCTGGAATGGATGGAGTGACCGTCTGCCGCCGCCTACGTGAGGTCAGCCAGATACCAGTCATTTTTCTCTCCGCCTATGCTCAGACTGAAGACCGTATTCGGGGGCTGATGGCGGGAGGCGACGACTACCTGGGCAAGCCCTATTCTCTGGTTGAATTAGAACTGCGTCTGCGTCTGCGTATTCAGCGGCATCACCAGATCTCTACCGGTGACATTTTGCGCTTTGGTGAGTTGGAAATCGACTTAGGACTGCGGGAGGTACGTTATCAGGGTGTCCCAGCAGTTTTTACCACTTTGGAATTTGATCTGTTGGCCTTTCTAGCCAAAAATCCGGGTCAGGTTTTCTCTTACGAACAGCTTCATAATGAGGTGTGGCGTGCCCCCATCAACCAGGGCCTACATAACATTCAGGTGTGCATGGCCCGGGTACGGCAGAAGCTGGAGCGGCTGTGCCCGGGGATACATTACATCGAAACTGTGCGTCGAAAGGGCTATCGTTTTTGCTCTCCTCAGAAGCAGGACTAAAAAAGCCGCTTCGGATTGCTCCGAAGCGGCTTCGTAAACGATTATTTTTTCTTACGTGCGATTTTAATCATTACAGCGGCCCCAATTATACAGGCAGCAAAGCCTCCAGCCCCCACTGCGATCTGCACAGGCAATGAAAGTGCCTGGGACACAGCCGATGAACTCTCTGCTTGTCCCCCAACCACATCTGTACCAGGATTCTGAGCGGGGGAGAAAGCCGTAGTCTCTTCATCCCCCGAATCCTCCTCCGGGTTGCTTTCAGAGATCTCTTCTCCGACGGAAGCTGGCCATGTTTCCGGTGACTGCTGGGAGAAAATCGGTTCCTTCGTCTCATCTCCTATCAGATGCTCCGGATGGGCAGCATTCTCTTGATCGGTAGACTCCTGTGATTGCTGTACATCTTGTGTAAGATCTTCACCCTCTGACGGCGTTTGCTCTTGATCAGACGACAGCCACGGCAGGAAAGGAAGCAGCCATTCCGGATACCATGGGACATCCGGGTCTGAGGTCGTCTCATCCGGCTGGTCCCCCTCCGGCAGCTCACTATCCAAATCATCCTCTTCCGGCTGTGTATCGTCTGGTTTAGTCTCCTCGGACTCATCTGTTTCATCCGGTCTGGGAATCGGCTCAGGCTGGCGGTCGGGAGAGCCGGGGGTGGTACTACCGCCCCGGTTTCCGCCGGAATCCTCACCGTCCTCCGGCGGGCTCAGGAAAAAGGCGTCGGAGCGCCAGCAGGTGTATTCTTCCGCCCAGGGGTCCTCGGCCACGACACGAAACAGCCCCTCCATGTCATCAGACACGACAAAGACGCAGGCCTTTCCCTCCGCTTCTATATCAACGATGAAAAAGAAAGCTTCGTCCTCCCAACGGCTCCAGGTCTCCCCACCGTCGGCGGACACCTCGCCCCATACATTGGCATCTTCGGGCAGCTCCGGTACGGTCAGCTGCACCGTGGGGACGGTGCCCCCTTTCCATTCTGCCTCGGTCACCACCAGCGTTCCAGGGGTATACCAGCGCACGGTGATCTCCAAAGGGAGCATGCTGGTCAAAGGCTGGCCCGCCTCATCCAGAAATTTGCCCGCGAGGGCAACCTCCCCATCGGTGCGGCCGTCGTAGCCGCTCAAATCCCAGGCCAGAGGAACATCCACACGCTCCTCATGTCCCTGCATCTGAACATCCGTTTTCATAGAATCAGGCAGCATATCGCCGCTCAATATAGTACCTATTTCCAACCACACATCATCAGGAGCGTCGTAGAGGTTGTTGACCAGAGGCGCGGCCCATTGAACAAGCCCCTCCGTTACTGGCGTGCTTGTCAATTCCACGGAGCCGCCCGTCTCCTGTATGATCATGGGGCCCTGACCCTGAGGTTCCAGAGCCACACAGGTCAGCCGCAGCTGGCCCCCTGCCCTCACTACGATCCGACCTGTGCCGGTGAGCACCGGACTGGCCTCTGTACCGCCGACGGATAAGGTTCCGATATCCAGTTTGCCGCCGGCCTCCACAACGATTTCTCCTGTGAGTTCCACCGTCAGTTCCCCTGGGTAGTAGCCCTCCGGCACGATACTGCCGGCATAGGAGGAAGAAACCGTGGTATAGCTGAGCGTCTCGCCATCTCCAATGATCTGGGTGTCCAGCGTGACCGTGTAGGACTCCGGTTGCGCTTTCTCTGGTGCATCAGGTTCTTCCCGTTGAGGGTCTCCATTAGACGTGGACTCCAGAGCATTCCCTCCTGTTCCCGTATTTCCCACAGGCAGATCTTCGCCATTCAATGGTGGCGCGGAATCCAGGTGGATACCACTCTCCGTCTGATCCCCAGACTCTTGGGCAAGCCCCTGGGGTAACTCCAACGCGGTAACCGGCATACTGATCAAGCAAAATGCAAGCAGACACAAAATTGCGAAGGATCTTTTTATCCATATGTACATCGTCCATTCCTCCTGACCAGGGTGATCTTATGAGAAAACACATCAAAATGCAGGCGCTGATTTTGGCTGTCGTCCTGTTGGTCGGCGCAGTGCTTTATGGATTTTTATATCAAGCAGATAACAAGTACACCTCCGCTCTTCCGGGAGGCTATGGCTACAATGTCCTCCCCAACGATCTGGAGCAGGTATCTTTTCTGGTAGACGGCTGGGAGTACTATCCCGGTCAGCTTCTATCTCCGTCCGATTTTGAGGGCGGCATCCAGCCGGAATATTATACCTATATTGGGAAGCATGCTAACTTTTCTGACTTTCTGGGCAGTCCCTACGGAACGGCAACCTACCGTCTAACACTGGAAAACCCAGGCGAACCGACAGAACTGGCCCTTTATCTCCCAGAGCTGTTATGTGCAGGGCGGATCTATATCAACGGAGTGCTGGTTGGAGAACAGGGCAGCCTGGAACCATATGCGCCTCGGGTCATGGACGGAGTATATGCTTTAGCAGTCGATGGAAGCGCAGAAATCATCATACAATGTGCAAACTATACCCACTACTACTCCGGCATGTACCATCCTCCGGCAGTGGGTACCCTAGGTACCATCTCCAGAATGCTGACGCTGAGGCTGGTAGTCTACGGCTTTTTGTGTTTCACAGCCCTGGCAATCTCGCTGTTCCATCTGGTCCAATGGCTGTTAGGGAAAGATAAGCTTACGCGGTGGATGGGTCTGCTGAGCTTGGCCTTTGCGCTGCGGGTATCCTACCCATTCATCCGGGCGCTGGGCATTCCATCGGTCCGCCCGCTTTATGCACTGGAAGACCTCTGTGGAAACCTGGTACTTTTGTGTGCGGTTTTGCTGGCCGGAGAACTGTCCGGCAGCCGAGAGCACCAGTATCATCGGTATGGTGCAGTCCCTGCCGCCGCAGCACTTTGCCTGTTTACTGTACTGTTTCCTTTGCTTATTTTACCATACGCCCCTGTCTTCATCAACCTATATGAACCTATATGGAAACTTCCTCTTTCTATGGAAAATTGTGGAAGGCCTTTACTTGATTTTTTTGGCGGGGCACGCCCTTTCTCAGGATTGGGCCCTTGGCCGCTATCTTCTGTGTGCCGCAGGGCTATATGGTCTGTCTGTTGCCGCATCAGTCATCACCGCCAACCGCTTTGAGCCTATTTGCGGTGCCTGGCTGGAGGAGTATGGCAGTTATGCTCTGGTCCTTGGTTTTTCTGCTCAGATGGTTCGCCGCGGTGTGCTGCTCACCCGTGAAAACGATCTTTTGACTCAGCATCTTCAGGAGGAAGTGGATCGAAAGACCCAGGGAATCAATGTGCTGCTACGAGAACGCAGAGAACTGCTGGCAAACCTGCTCCATGACCTGAAAAATCCTCTCTCAGCCCTTGTCAGTTATGCTGAACTGGTACGCAGCGGCAATGTGTCTCTGGATTCTGAAACGTCAGAATATCTGAACGCCCTTATGGATCGAGTAGAAGCCGTGGGAGATCGCTTCGATATTCTTCAAGATTTCTCCAGGGGAGAGCGTGGCGTACACCCTTCAGAAGTGATCTGTCTTAACCGCTATCTGCGGGATTTCTACCACTCCAACCTCCCGGATATGGAACTTTCGGGACTGTCCTTCCGGCTTCACTTGCCTATAGAGGATATTCTTATCCAAGGAAAACCAGATCGGCTGCGTGTTGCGCTGGAAAATCTCTGCTACAACGCACTTTTCTTTACTCCGGCAGACGGTACAGTTACCTTGGAACTGGAACAGGAGGAATCTCAAGCAATCATTACTGTGCAGGATACAGGAATAGGCATTGCTGCCGAGGATCTGCCCCACGTATTTGAGCGCGGCTTCACCCATCGAATCGATTGCAGCAGTGACGGTTTGGGGCTATATCTCGTGCGTATCATTGCACTGGAGCACGGAGGCTCTGTGGACGCCACTTCACAAGTTGGAAAGGGAAGCAAATTTATTCTGCGCCTTCCAGCGCTGTAGTATGATTGAGCTTAGCTGTGTCCATAACGGTATTCAACTTTTCTTCTTTTGACAAGCGGCGCTGCTCCGCACCATAAAAATAACCACACCAAACGGTGTGGTTATTTTTACCCTAAGAACTGAAAATCTTCTGTGTTCAAATTTCCGTACACCAGATCTGCCACGGTAATGTGATCAAAATATCCGTTGACCAGATCATAAAACTTCTTCCACATGGCGATGGTCTTACAAGTATCCTGCCTGCTGCACGGCTCCGCGCCGCACTCCAGACAGGCCACCGGGGCAAGGCTTCCCTCCACCAGGCGCAGAATCTCTCCTGCCGTATAGTCCTCCGGCTTTCTGCTCAGGCGATATCCGCCGCCCTTTCCATGAACACCCTCTACCAGGTTGTTTTTTGACAGAGCAGGCATAATTCGCTCCAGATATTTTAACGAGATCCCCTGTCGCTGCGCAACCTCTTTCATGGGAATATAGCCGTCGTCGGCGTGTTCTGCAAGGTCAATCATGACGCGAAGGGCGTATCTGCCTCTTGTTGAAATCATTGCCGTAAAACACCTCGTTTTCTTGTTTCCCATTTTACTGCGGAAGGGGGTGCAATGCAACTGCGTCCGGCATGGAAAAGCAGCCTGCAGAACGCTTACTTCTGCTCCTGGGCAGCCGCCGCTTCATCGGACATTCCGTTTCTTTCGTAGTAGTCCTGCAGTGCCTTTTTGATCGCTTCCTCCGCCAACACCGAGCAGTGGAGCTTGTGGGCGGGCAGCCCATCCAGGGCCTCAGCCACAGCCCGATTGGTCAGCGCCATGGCCTCGGCCACCGGCTTGCCTTTGATCATCTCCGTGGCCATGGAGCTGGATGCAATGGCGCTGCCGCAGCCGAAGGTCTCAAACTTCACGTCGGAGATGATTCCCTCATTGATCTTCAGATAGATCTTCATAATATCGCCGCACTGGACGTTGCCGACCTCGCCGACTCCGTCCGCGTCTTCAATCACTCCTACATTCCGCGGATTGCGGAAGTGGTCCATCACAGTTTCGCTGTAAAGAGCCATAACATACACCTCACTTAAATCACAAACTGTCTCACGCCGTTCTCCAGGTCTCTCCAGACAGGGGACATCCCCCGCAGCTGGGCCACTACCTGGGTAACCGCATCAATGGTATACCGAACTTCTTCCTCGGTGGTCGCTTCGGAGAGAGTCAGCCGCAGCGAGCCATGGGCGATATCATGGGGTCTCCCAATGGCCAGCAGCACATGGCTGGGGTCCAGAGATCCGGACGTACAGGCCGAACCGGAGGATGCACAGATGCCCTTATCATCCAAAAGCAGCAGAAGGGCCTCTCCTTCAATTCCCTCAAAACAGAAATGTACATTTCCAGGCAGTCTTCTCTGGGCATCGCCGTTCAAGACAGAGTGGGGGATCTGTCCAAGGCCCTGGATCAGCTGATCCCGCAGAGCGGTCATCCTGACCCGGTTGGCCTCCATGTTCCTGCAGGCCTCCTCCAGGGCCGCGGCCATTCCCACGATGCCAGGGATATTCTCCGTGCCCGCACGCTTGCCCCGCTCCTGCGCGCCGCCCTCAATGAGGGTTGTAAGAGGAACGCCTTTTCTGGCATACAGGACGCCCACACCCTTGGGTCCGTGGAACTTGTGGGCCGACAGCGAGAGCAGGTCAATGTTCTGCTTCTGCACGTCAATGGCAAGATGGCCCGCTGCCTGTACCGCGTCTGTGTGGAACAGGACTCCTTTTTCCCGGCAAATCTTCCCGATCTCCCCCACCGGCTGGATGGTCCCGATCTCGTTATTGGCATACATCACGGTAACCAGGCAGGTATCGGGCCGAATGGCCGCCTCAACCTCCTGGGGCCGTACGAGACCGTCTTCGTGTACATCCAGAAGCGTGATCTCAAAGCCCTCCTTTTCCAGCTTGGCCAGTGTGTGAAGCACGGCATGGTGCTCAAAGGCGGTGGAAATGATGTGCCGCTTTCCATTTCTTGCCCCGATCTGGGCAGCGGAACGGATCGCCTGATTGTCTGCTTCGCTGCCTCCGGAAGTGAAGGTGATTTCTCTGACTTGGCAGTGAAGCAGCGCGGCAATTTTCTCCCGGGCCTCTGTCAGCGCCTCATTGGCTCTCTGGCCAAAGGAATGGAGACTGGAGGGGTTGCCATATTCCTGGCTAAAATAGGGCAGCATGGCCTGCAGCGCGGTCTCGCTCACGCTTGTGGTCGCTGCATTATCAAGATAAATCTGCATGGTGTTCTCCTTTGCGTCCTGAATAGACGCCACATCTCAGTTACTCTTGTCTTGGAAGTAAAACTCCGGCAGCCGCATCCCGCAGCTGCCGGAGTAGTTCTGTTACTCTGCAAACAGCGGGGTGGACAGATACCGGTCTCCGGTGTCCGGCAGCAGGACAACGATGGTTTTCCCTTCGTTTTCCTTCCGCTTTGCTACTTCTATGGCGGCCCAAACCGCAGCGCCGGAGGATATACCCACAAGGATCCCCTCCTGCTTGCCGATGAGATTTCCCGCGGCAAACGCATGTTCATTTTCCACGGGAATGATCTCGTCATAGATCTTGGTGTTGAGCACGTCGGGAACAAATCCCGCGCCGATACCCTGGATCTTATGGGCTCCCGCAGTACCCGTGGACAACACCGGGGAAGCGGCAGGCTCCACCGCAACGATTTGAACCTCCGGCTTCTGGGCCTTGAGGTATTCCCCCACGCCAGTAATGGTGCCGCCGGTTCCTACACCGGCAACAAAAATATCCACCTGTCCATCGGTATCTCTGAAAATCTCAGGTCCGGTACTCTCCCGGTGCGCCTGAGGGTTGGCTGGATTGACAAACTGCCCCGGAAGAAAGCTGTTGGGGATCTCCGCAGCCAGCTCCTCTGCCTTTGCAATGGCGCCTTTCATCCCTTTTGCCCCTTCTGTCAGCACCAGCTCGGCCCCGTAAGCTTTCATAAGCTGGCGGCGCTCCACAGACATGGTCTCCGGCATGACCAGGATGACCCGATAGCCTTTGGCCGCCGCCACAGAGGCAAGGCCAATACCTGTGTTTCCGGAGGTGGGCTCAATGATGACAGAGCCGGGCTTAAGCCGCCCTGAGCGCTCTGCATCGTCAATCATTGCCTTTGCAATGCGGTCCTTGACAGAACCGGCGGGATTCAAGTATTCCAGCTTTGCCAGAATACGGGCTTTCAGTCCAAACGCTTCTTCTATGTGTGTCAGCTCCAAAAGCGGAGTGTTTCCAATCAACTGGTCTGCGGATGTATAAATACGGCTCATGGGTCATTCCTCCTTAACGGCATCAAAGCCGCGCTGCAAATCTGCCAGAATGTCGTCGATATGCTCGGTGCCGATGGACAGCCGAATCGTATTGGGCTTGATCTTCTGATCGGCCAGCTCCTCCTGCGTCAGCTGGCTGTGGGTGGTGGTCGCCGGATGGATGACCAGACTCTTCACATCGGCAACGTTGGCAAGGAGAGAGAAAATCTGCAGGCTGTCAATAAACTGATGGGCCTGCTTCTCTCGGCCCCGGATGTCAAAGGTAAAGATGGAGGCACCGCCGTTGGGGAAGTACTGCTCATAGAGCTCATGGTCTGGGTGCTCCGGCAAAGAGGGGTGGCTGACCTGCTCTACCTGGGGATGGTTAGCCAAAAATTCCACCACCTTCTTGGTATTCTCTACATGGCGCTCTATGCGCAGAGAGAGGGTCTCCACGCCCTGCAGCAGCAGGAAGGCGGCAAAGGGAGAAATGCAGGCGCCGGTATCCCGCAGCAGAACCGCCCGGACATAGGTGACGAACGCCGCCTTTCCAGCCGCCTGGACAAAGGACACTCCGTGATAGCTGGGATTTGGTTCGGCAATGGCAGGATACTTGCCCGAGGCCGCCCAGTCGAAGGTCCCGGCATCTACGATGATGCCGCCCAGCGTGGTTCCGTGTCCGCCGAGGAACTTGGTTGCGGAGTGAACAACCAGATCCGCGCCGTGCTCAATGGGCCGGATCAGGTAAGGTGTACCAAAGGTATTATCCACCACCAGAGGCAGGCCGTGGCGGTGTGCCAATTCAGCCAGCGCATCGATGTCGGGAACATCGCTGTTGGGATTTCCCAGGGTTTCAATATAGATGGCCCGGGTGTTTGGCTCAATAGCGCGCTCCACCTCGTCCAGGTCGTGGATATCCACAAAGCTGGCGGTGATGCCGAAATTGGGCAGCGTATGAGCCAGCAGATTATAGCTGCCTCCGTAGATGGTCTTCTGCGCCACGATGTGCCCCCCATTCAATGCCAGGGCCTCAATCGTATAGGTAATAGCGGCTGCGCCGGAGGACAGCGCCAGGGCGGCTACACCGCCCTCCAAGGCCGCGATCCGCTTCTCCAACACATCTTGGGTGGAGTTTGTCAGTCGGCTATAGATGTTTCCGCCTTCCTCCAGGTTAAACCGGGCCGCGGCATGGGCGCAGTCCTGAAACACATACGACGCAGTGGCATAAATAGGGACCGCCCGGGCGTCCGTCGCAGGGTCGGGAGTCTCCTGTCCCACATGCAGCTGGAGCGTCTCAAATCTGTAATTGTTCATTGTCATCCATTCCTTTCGTTTTGTGTAGTCGGTGTTCACTTATTCATCAACACAGACACATTCGCCCAAAACGAAAGTTGGCTCTGACCAGCGTCTCAAAAAAATGCCCCATGGTGTTCCCTGCCTTCTCTTGTAGGCCAGAAGAGGCACCCTGTCATTGGGTCCCTTATTTGCCTACTATTTAGGTCGGTATAATCATATCCATATTTACCTACTATGTCAATAGGTAAAATAAATTTATTTCTCCTTAAGCTCTTGAACCTATTCCTAGCTTTACATCAGAAGTGCCGGACTACGATCTCCTCTTTTCTTTTTTCCAGAACGGAAAAAAGGAAGATGCGACTGCATCGCATCTTCCTTCTTCTCAAAAACAATGATTGGAGGAGGTCGCCCGCCGAACCGCCGCGATCCCGGCCTTCTGGCCGGCGGCGCAGATGCGCCGTACAAGCGTTTTGGCCTTTGTCCAAAACCTTGGCGCAGGCAGAATTCACTTCTGCCGAGCACTGTAATCGCCGGAGGGTGAAGGCGGCAAAGCCGCCGAAACCCAAAACAAAAAGCAGTTGCTTTCGCAACTGCTTTTTGTTTTGGTGGAGACAACACAACTAAAATCTGCGACCTGACCCGTTGGAGGCGGTCGCCCGCCGAACGGTCAAGAATAGCAAAAGAACCACACCTTTTGGTGTGGTTCCTCGCATGGTGGAGACAACAGAACTCGAATCTGTGACCTTCCGCGTGTGAGGCGGACGCTCTACCGGCTGAGCTATGCCTCCATATTGAACGGCTGAAAATTGGTGGTGACCCGGACGGGACTCGAACCCGTGTTGCCGCCGTGAAAGGGCGGAGTCTTAACCGCTTGACCACCGGGCCGTTGCTATATGGGAACGGACAATGTCCGAACTTTATGAATGGTAGCGGCACCTGGATTCGAACCGGGGACAACTCGGGTATGAACCGAGTGCTCTAGCCAACTGAGCTATGCCGCCGTGATTTGCTGTCCTCTCGAACAGGACAAGTGAGAGTATACCCGATTTCTCTCTGGTTGTCAACGGTTTTTTCAAAATTTCTTCAAAAAATTTTTCGCGTCAAACCGCCCCATCATGGCCGAAAAAACACCCGCACTCCCCTCTTTCCCAACCAGGAAAGAGGGGACTTGCGCGGCGAGAAATGAAACCTGAATCAGCCGGGCTGCTTGCTGAAATTCTTGCGGTGGTTGATCATGATTTCGGAAAACAGCTGTCCGGTGGTAGGCGGCGTATATGTAATCGCATTGGCTCCCGCCTGAATGGTACGCAGGATATCCTCCTCCTTGGGACCGCCGGTAGCAATAATAGGCACATCCGGGAATTCAGCCCGGATCTTGGCTACGATCTCCGGTGTCTTGGCCGCGCCGGATACGTTGAGGATATCCGCTCCTGCCGCCAAGCGGCCGGCAATATCCATATCGCCCGAGACAATGGTGGTGATGACCGGGATATCCACCACCTGCTTCATCTTTGCAATGGTCTCGTTTGTAATGGGCGCGTTGACTACCACGCCGGAAGCGCCCTGATGCTCAGAGTACTCCGCCAGACGCACCGAGCGGTCTCCGTTGGTCATACCGCCGCCCACTCCCACAAACACAGGCACCTCAGAGACACTGATGATGGCCTGGGTGATGGAGGGCTGGGGCGTAAAGGGATAAACCGCAATAATGGCATCCGCATTTACATTTTTGATAATGGCTACATCGGTAGAAAAAACCAGAGATTTAATCCGCCGCCCAAAAATACGGATCCCACTGCACTCGGAAATGCACTTGGGAACCGTAAGCAGATGGCTGCGGAGAGTACCACTATACTCCGGTATTGTTTTCATAGACATTCGCTCCTTCTCGTGACATGTTCGATAACCGTTTCTGTTTCTTTTCGCAAACCGCTTTGTGCATATTATACCACACCTTCTCGTCGTGTTGTAGAAGCATTTGTAAATTTTTTGTTAGCCATGCGGTTTCTTGATATAAAAAAGGCGCAGGCAAAGCCTGCGCCTTGAAGCAAGAGAATTATTTGAAATACTCCGCACCGGACTCGAAGAGAGGCTGGTGCTTCTCGCCGGGGATGTTCTTGCCCACCAGGGAACCGCGGCGCTCCAGATGGCCCATCTTACCAAAGACACGGCCGTCGGGAGAGAAGATGCCCTCAATGGCCTCCAGAGAGCCGTTGGGGTTGACGTCGATATCCATAGAGGGATTGCCCTCCAGATCCACGTACTGGGTGGCCACCTGGCCGCCCGCAATGAGCTGCTCCAGCACGCTCTGAGGCGCCACAAAGCGGCCCTCGCCGTGGGAGATGGGGATGGTGTGCAGGTCGCCCACGTTGGACTTGATCATCCAGGGAGAGTTGACGCTGGCCACGCGAGTGGTGACATAGCGGCTCTGGTGGCGGCCGATCAGGTTATAGGTCAGGGTGGGGCAGCTGTCATCCATCTCGCTGATCTCGCCGAAGGGCACCAGGCCCAGCTTCACCAGCGCCTGGAAGCCGTTGCAGATGCCCAGCATCAGGCCGTCCCGGTTCTTCAGCAGGTCGTGGATGGCGTCGGTGAGGGCGGGAGAGCGCAGGAAGGAGGCAATGAACTTGCCGGAGCCCTCGGGCTCGTCGCCGCCGGAGAAGCCGCCGGGCAGCACCACCATCTGGGCGGACCGGATGGCCTGCTCCAGGGCCTGAGCAGACTCAGACAGCAGGCTGGTGGACAGGTTGCGCACCACAACGATCTCCGGATCGATGCCCGCCCGCAGGCAGGCCTTAGCGGTATCGTACTCACAGTTGGTGCCGGGGAATACGGGGATGACCGCCTTGGGACGGGCCACCTTGTGTTTGCACACGGCGATGGACCGCTTGTCCCAGGAGATGGCCTTCACCTCTTCGGAGGAACCCGCCTTGGTGGGGTAGACGCTCTCCAGCACGCCGTCGTTGAGCTTGAGCAGCTCGTCAATGGACACGGCCTCGCCGGGCAGGGCCACGAAGGGAACCTCATTGGTCTCACCGATGCGGACGGCGCAGGGATCGTTAATGTCCTCAGACAGCTCAGCCACAATGGCGCCGGTCATGGGAACGTACCAATCCACGTTCTCCATACCCGCCTGGAAGCCGATCCGGTTGCCGAAGGACATCTTCATCACAGCTTCAGCCAGGCCGTTCTCCACCGCCCAGGCGGCCTTCACCTTGCCAGCCTCACACAGGGCGTGGAAGGCTTCCCAGGCGCTCTTGGTATCCTCGGAGCGGAACAGGTACACCGGGTGATCGGCGGCCTTGAACTCAGGAGAGAGAACCTGCTGACCCTGGATAGGAGCGATGGCAAAGGAGATGAGGGTGGGGGGCACATCCTTGTCCAGGAAGGAACCGGACATGGAGTCCTTACCGCCGATGGCGGCGGCACCCAGCTCCAGCTGGGCATCCAGAGCACCCAGCAGGGCGGAGAAGGGCTTGCCCCAGCGCTGAGGCTCGTTGCGCAGCTTCTCAAAGAACTCCTGGAGGGTGAGATAGGCCTTCTTGTAGTCAGCGCCGGCGGCCACGATTTTGGCCATGGAGGTATAGACTGCGCTGTGGGCGCCCGCATAGGGATCCACAGACAGCTGATCGGGATCACAGCCCCAGGCCATCACGCTGGCCTGGTCGGTCTCCTGATTGGGCTCCACAGGGAACAGGGCGGCCATGGCCTGAGCAGGGGTGCGCTGAGTCTTACCGCCGAAGGGCATCAGGACAGAGCCCGCGCCGATGGAACCATCAAAGCGCTCGGTAAGACCGCGGCGGGAGGCACTCTTCAGGCTGGCAGCCAGTTCCTTCAGGGAGTGGACGGAGGACTGGGCCAGAGCGGTACGGTCCTTCTTCTCCACACAGAGGTTGGCGTGCTTGACCGCGCCGTTGGTGTTCAGGAACTCACGGGACAGATCGGCGATCTTCTGGCCCTTCCAGTGCATAACCATCCGGGGGCTCTCGGTGACCACGGCCACCTGATAGGCCTCCAGGTTCTCGCTCTGGGCGGCGGCGATGAACTTCTCCGCATCCTCAGGGGCGACAACCACCGCCATACGCTCCTGACTCTCAGAGATGGCCAGCTCGGTGCCGTCCAGGCCCTCATACTTCTTGCGCACGGCGTCTAGGTCGATCTCCAGGCCGTCGGCCAGCTCGCCGATGGCCACGGAC